>JAAUQA010000410.1 GCA_012032855.1 Candidatus Competibacteraceae bacterium | reverse complement strand
CGCCCAAGGCTCAATGGTGCTGGACATCGGTGGTGGCACTTCCGAGGTGGCTATCATCTCCTTAAACGGCATCGTTTATTCCGCGTCGGTGCGGATCGGTGGGGACCGTTTCGATGAAGCCATCATCAGTTACGTACGACGCAATTTCGGTATTCTGATCGGTGAACCCACTGCTGAACGTATCAAGCACGAGATCGGCTGTGCTTACCCATCCAGTGAAGTGCTTGAGATCGAAGTTAAAGGTCGAAACCTCGCGGAAGGCGTTCCGCGTGGCTTTACGCTGAGTAGCAACGAAATTCTGGAAGCCTTGCAAGAACCGCTATCCGGGATTGTCGATGCGGTAAAAATAGCCTTGGAATCCACACCGCCGGAATTGGCTGCCGACGTGGCCGAGCGCGGTATCGTGATCACCGGCGGCGGCGCGCTGTTACGCGATATAGACCGACTGATCATGGAGGAAACCAGCTTGAACGTAACGGTTGCCGAAGAACCGTTGACCTGCGTAGCTCGCGGCGGGGGGCGGGTGTTGGAAATGATCGACGAGCACGGTACCGGCTTTTTCTTTATCGAATGATTCAGCGGCTCTCGCCAAACGGCAGGATAACCGACCGCTAACGCACATTTGTCTCGTCTCAACGAAAACAACACCGGCAAACACTTGCTCTCGGTCGATAGGGCGGTGAATATCCGTATTATCGCCTGTGTTATGCTCTCGGCGCTGGCGATGGTAGTCGATCATCGTTATCATCACCTGGAAACGGTGCGGAATGTGTTATCTACCACCGTTTACCCGCTGCAGTCGATCATTCAAGTCCCGCTGGAAACCGGCCACTGGTTTGGCAAACGCCTCACCAGCCATGAAAACTTAGTTAAAGAAAACGAGCGGTTGCGCCAAAAACTGATGTTCACCAATGCGCAACTGCAGAAGCTGACTACCTTGGAAGCGGAAAATCGTCGGTTGCGCATGTTACTCGAATCTTCGGTCAACCTTGCGGTCAATGCGGGAGAACGGGTTTTGGTGGCTGAATTACTCACGATTGATCTTGATCCCTACCGTCATCAAATCTTGTTGAATAAAGGTACTCATCATGGAGTCAGCGTGGGGCAGCCCTTGCTGGATGAACGCGGCATCGTCGGGCAAATTATTCATGCCGGCATGCTCAGTGCGACCGCAATTTTGATCACCGATCCGAATCATGCGCTACCGGTACAGAACAATCGTAACGGGCTGCGCGCGTTAGCCGGAGGGGGCGGTAACTTCAAGGAGTTAGATATTCTTTACGTGCGCAACAACGAAGACGTCCAGATCGGCGATTTGTTTATTACTTCCGGCCTGGGCGGCCGTTCCCGCAAGGTTACCCGGTGGCTCGGGTCACCCGGGTGGAATTCGATCCGGCTCGACCTTTCGCGCGCATCACCGCCCAACCCACCGCTCAATTGGATCGCAGTCGGGAAGTGCTATTGATCATCAGTGATCCGCAAACCGACAGCGCCCTCACCGCCCGCGAACCCCTTGCTAACGGACAGCCGTAATGCAAGTACATCAACCGGGTGGCGGGGTTATCCTGCTCAGCTTCATCGTTGCTTTTCTATTGACGATTATCCCGTTACCGTTGTGGGCGGATCGGTTCCGACCCGATTGGCTGGGACTAGTGCTTATTTACTGGTGCATGGCTGTGCCGCATCGGGTCGGTGTAGGTACTGGTTGGATCATGGGGTTGTTCCTGGATGCCGCACAGGGCACGTTGTTGGGACAGCACGCTCTGGCCTTGGCGGTAGTCGCCTTCCTCACACTCAAGACCTACCGCCGTATTCGGGTGCTGCCTCTGTGGCAGCAATCGTTCAGCATTCTAGTATTCCTGGGCTTGAACCAATTTCTGGTATTTTGGATCAATGGAATGATCGGTTATCCTCCCCGCGATTTTTGGTATCTTGGACCAGCGCTCGGAGGCATGCTGTTATGGCCTTGGGCATTCGTTATCATGCGAGATTTACGCCGACGTTTTCATATAGTTTAAACCGTGCCCACTTATGACCTAACTCACTCCCTGGAGCAGCGCCTGCCCAGGGTAAAGAATCTCAGTCTGGAAAAACGTTTATTCCGGAGACGCGCCCTGTTGTCGCTGGTATTGGTGTTGGGTGCGTTGGGCGCATTAGTGACCCAATTAAGTTATTTGCAAATCGCCAACCATGAGCATTTTGCGACCCTATCCGAAAACAACCGGATTAAATTAAAGCCCCTGCCGCCAACCCGTGGTTCTATTTTCGATCGTAACGGCGTCTTATTGGCGGATAATCTGCCTTCTTATCGCTTGGAGATTACCCCCGAAGCGGTCCCGGACATGGAAACCACGCTGGCCGAACTCGGCACCCAAGTGGAATTGAGTGATACTGACCTGGAACGGTTTCGCAAACTGCTCAAACGTAGCCCCGCGCACGAGAGCATTCCACTGCGTTTCCGGCTTAGTGATGTCGATGTGGCGCGCCTGTCGGTTGATTTACATCGCTTTCCCGGCGTAGCGATTCAGGCTGGCCTCACCCGCTATTATCCGTTAGGCGCACACGCTGTGCATGTGCTGGGTTATGTGGGACGAATCGATGAACGCGATCTGCAAAGAATCGATACCAGTCAGTATCGAGGCAGCACCCATATCGGTAAAAACGGGGTAGAACGTTCCTACGAAGCGCTGTTGCATGGTGGGGTTGGCCATCAACAGGTAGAAACCAATGCCCAAGGTCGGCCGCTGCGCGTTTTGGATCAAAGCCTGCCAGCGCCGGGCAAGAATATCTATTTGACTATCGATAGCCGGTTGCAATCGATCGCTGAACAGGTTCTTGAAGGATACAATGGCGCTATCGTCGCCATCGATCCCCGTAACGGCGAGATTCTGGCCCTGGCCAGCATGCCCGGCTATGACCCGAATCTATTCGTCAACGGCATTGACGTTCCGAATTATAAAGCGCTGATCAGTTCGCGTGATCGGCCATTATTCAACCGGGCGTTGCGTGGCGTTTATCCGCCCGGCTCCACGGTCAAGCCCATCGTGGGGCTGGCTGGCCTGGAATACGGCGTAACGACCCCGGGCAAACCGGTATACTGCCGAGGCTTTTACCGCCTGCCGGGACACACGCATCGCTTTCGCGACTGGCGACGCGGCGGCCATGGCAGAGTGGGATTGGATCGGGGGATCACCGAATCCTGCGATGTCTATTTCTATGAACTAGCCCATAACATGGGCATAGACCGTATGCATGAATACTTGATGCAATTCAATCTGGGACAGCTTACCGGCGTCGATCTGCCGGGTGAAAAACCCGGCTTGATGCCTTCCCGGGATTGGAAACGCGAGAAACAAAACAAACCTTGGTTCCCAGGTGAAACGCTGATTGCCGGCATCGGTCAAGGATATATGTTAGCCACCCCCCTGCAACTGGCTCATTCCACCGCCACTCTGGCACAGGGTGGACGAGGTTTTCGCCCGCGGATACTGTATGCTTCGCAGGAACAGGAATCCAATGAACTGGAGTTAGAACCCGTTCGTCCGCTTCCACAACGCCGAGCGCGGCTACCTGAGCTGCACGGTCGACGCGAGACCTGGCGCACGGACTTCCGGACGGTGCCGTACGTCCGGCGGCCCGGCGCGCCGCTCAACACCCGGGCCTCGTTCGTGGTGGAGTCGGGCAGGGCCGGGGCCAAGCCGGTCTAAGAACGGCTATCTCACGATCGGCAGCACGATCTGCGACGGCCGTTCCGCGTCGTGGTGCACGGTGTTCGTCGCCGGGCCCAGCGGCGGTTGTCGTTGAGCGGCTCCCCGTGTTCGGGTTGAGGTCGGAAGCGCGGGAAGTTGCTGCTCGACACGTCCACGCGGATCCGGTGGCCCTTCTTGAAGCGGTTGGCCGTGGGGTAGAGCCGGATCACGACCGGGTAGAC
>JAAUQA010000409.1 GCA_012032855.1 Candidatus Competibacteraceae bacterium | reverse complement strand
GGACCAGATCCGGGGCCCGCTCTTCCATAGTCACAAACACTCCCTTGCGACCGAACTGGGTAAAACCGCGATGGAGAAATTCCATAGCCAATAACGTCTTGCCCGAGCCGGAACTACCTGCCACTAAGCAAGTTCTACCGGTGGGCAAGCCACCGATGGTGATATGCTCAAAGCCTTCGATTCCCGTAGGGACTTTCTCCGGGGAAGTCAGGTTTTGGTATTGATGCATAAAACGATTCCTATGCCGTCGCTGCGCTTAATCTTTGCGGGCTAAGCCAAACAGCTCTCTAACCTGTTCAAAACGCTGGGACAAGTCGCCCACGATTTTAAACCGCGGTGGTGGAAAATCTTTTACCAAAGTGGGCGTGGCGATAATACGATCAACAATAGCCCGTTCAGGCTCCTTGCAAATATCGATCACTTCCACCTGGTAATTACCCGGAAAATACGTATCGCCTATGCGCTGGAAATTTGCGACGGCGCGCATGCTGCTCGCCGCTGATTCCCCAGCTATATAGAGCTTGAAGAGGTAGGTTTGGCCATTATTCATGGGTTACCTTAGCGTCGTCCATTCCAGATAAATATCGATCAAATGACCCATCACTTCCAGTAAAACCAGTCGAGCGTCATTGGCGAATGCACGCTCTTCCGCAGATTTCGCCCAACTGCCCGTGTTTTCCAACACTCTTAAATGTAGATGCACGACATCCCGTGCCCTCGCATGCAGCCGAGCGAGCTGCCGCGCAAGAGCTCGAACATGTTCCGCAGGTCGCGGTTCTTGGAGACGGGTAGCGCGTACATGGCGTTGGACTAGTAGAGTATAGTCGCGCAGCAGTTTTTGCACACTGTATCTCTGATCTAAACCGGTTGTGGATAATTCCTCCAGAGAGAGGATTTCCTGCAACCGATATTGACGTTGGCGAATCTGCTCCAACTCGTTTTGCATGCGCTGTCGCTCGACAGCATAACGCATTGAGCGCACCAGCAAATCAGGGTCCAGCCTGTTTTTGACCAGGTAATCCTGGGCGCCGTGCCGAATCGCTTCCATTGCCAGGGCATTGTCGGCCAAGCCGGTCAAAACAACTACCGCCCCATCGGACAGCTGATCCCGTAAATCGGTGAAAGTAGCTAATCCCTGGCTATCCGGCAAGTTGAGATCCAGCAAGATAATATCGAAGACTTGATCCTTCAAGCATTGCGAGGCGATTTGCAAATTCATTGCCTCATGCAACTGAAAAGGCGGCAAGAAGGGATTGTTTTCTTCGCCTGCATCCTTCAGCATTTCCTTCAACAATAAGAGATCGCCCGGGTTGTCCTCGACGACGAGAACCCGTAGCAGAGTGTGAAGAGTGTGATCGGCAGTATCTTTTGAGTCTGTCATAGTCGGTGGTGATTTGACTGCAAGCGATTCAAGCCTCTAGTGCTAATGATTATCAAAGCAGTATAACTTTACCAGACCCAAGACACCTCATAAAAAAATGCAGAACAATCGTGACATCCTGGTGATCAACGCCGGTTCATCCAGCATCAAGTTTTCGCTGTTCAACGCCGTTGAGCGGAGTGTGCTGAAAACGATAGTCAATGGTCAAATCGAGGGTATCGGCGTGCATCCGCGTTTCATTGCCAAGGAACCCACTGGTGCTGTTCTAATGGAGCGAAACTGGGACGATGCGGCCACCGACCGGACAACTTTGCTGAATTATCTGCTGGATTGGGTCGGGGATTATCTCGGCGAATCAAGGCAATTGTACGCCGTAGGTCATCGGGTGGTGTTCGGTGGTGATCATTTTCGGTCGCCGGTTCGAGTCACAGCCGAAGTCATGCACGTGTTGTCTGCAATGATTCCGCTGGTGCCACTGCATCTGCCGGTCAATTTGGCGCCGATTCAGGCCATTGCTGAAATCAATCCCGAGTTGCCGCAAACCGCCTGTTTCGATACAGCGTTTCATCGCACCATACCCGCTATCGCGCAGACTTACGCGCTACCTCGCGCTCTGATTGAAGAGGGGGTTCATGGCTATGGTTTTCACGGTCTGTCGTATGAGTACATTGCCGGTGAATTATCCCGCTACGACTCACGTGCTGCCTCTGGACGTACAGTAGTTGCTCATCTGGGCAGCGGGGCTAGCCTGTGCGCGCTGGTTAACAGTCAAAGCGTCGCCTGTACGCTGGGTTTCAGCGCACTCGACGGCTTGGTGATGGGTACCCGACCGGGGCCGGCTGGATCCCGGGATTTTGCTGTATTTGCTATTGGAAAAAGGGATGGACGCCCCAGCTATTGAACGCCTGCTCTATCGTGAATCGGGTTTGCTGGGCGTTTCCGGTATCAGCAATGATATGCGTGATCTGTTGGCCAGCAATCATCCACACGCTCGAGAAGCCGTGGACTTGTTTATTTATCGAGCGGCGCGCGAATTGGGATCGATGGTTGCTGCAGCTAAGGGTTTGGACGCTTTAGTGTTCACAGCCGGGGTCGGTGAGCATGCCCCGGCTAATTCGCGCCAAAATCTGTGAGCAAGCGGCCTGGCTGGGCATTGATCTGGACGAAACCGCCAATCAACAGGGCGGTCCGTGTATCAGCACTGCGGATAGCCGGGTCGGCGTTTGGGTTATACCAACTAATGAAGAGTTGATGATTGCACGTCACTGTAAGGCCTTGGTTTGATTTACTCGCACTATGCTGTGACAGCTGAGGGTCACGCCTATTCAGGGTTCTGGCGCAAGCCCAAACGGTGATTTCCTCGACGCCGGCGGTACGTAATAGTTTGGCTATTTCGTTAACCGTACTCGCGGTAGTGACCACATCGTCCAGAATCGCCACATGGCGCAATGGGATGGATTGACTGACGATAAAAGCTCCGTGGATATTGGTTCGGCGCGTGTGCGCATCCAATCCCATCTGTGGTGTGGTATGTCGAATCCGGTTTACTGCGTCAGGCAATACCGGAATACCCAGTCGTTGAGCCACCGGGCGTGCGATTTCCAAGGCTGATTAAACCCCCGTTCCCTCAATCTTGTAACATGCAACGGTACCGGAATGATGGCTTGCGGCAGGGGAGCGGAATGCTTGCTCAAGGCTTCGCCAAGCCAATGTCCCAGCAAACGCGCTACGGCTAAGTTACCCTGGAACTTCAATGCCTTGATCAGAAAATCCACCGGCGATTGATATAATAGCGGCACAAGAGCCCGGCTAAAGTTAGGTGGTTGTTGTTGTTGACATCGTCCGCATATCAGATCGGTTTCGCCAGCCAAAGGTAAAGCACAACATTGACAAGCTGGGTTGTTCTGCGGTAGGTCCGCTGCGCACCCGGCACATAGATCGCGTTCTTCCTGCCCCGCTGCACCGCATAATAGGCAGGTCGGTGGAAAACAAGAAAAGTGTAGTTTTTTTAACCAACTGTAAACTTTTGGCATAGCTTGTCTGTTGACAGGAATTAATGAATGACTGATAGTCGAGTAATAGATATTAACAGTCCTACCCAACGGAGTAATTTCATGACATTCGATCCCCTTCCCGAAATTCGCCATGATTGGACAACAGCTCAAGTTGTCGCCTTGTTCGAGTTACCGTTCAATGACCTTTTGTTTAAAGCTCAAGGGATTCATCGTGAACATTTCGACCCCAATGCGGTACAAGTCAGCACTTTGCTGAGCATTAAAACCGGTGCCTGCCCGGAGGATTGCTCCTATTGTCCGCAGAGTGCCCGTTACGATACCGAGTTACAACCCGAACGTCTGATGCCGTTGGAGCAAGTGCTGGAAGCCGCTCGGCAAGCCAGAGAACGGGGCGCATCGCGATTCTGCATGGGTGCCGCCTGGCGTAATCCTAAGGAGCGCGATTTCGTTCATGTGTTGCAAATGATTGAGGGCGTGAAAGCCTTGGGCCTGGAAACTGTGTCACGCTGGGAATGCTGGGAAGCGGAACAAGCGGAAACG
>JAAUQA010000408.1 GCA_012032855.1 Candidatus Competibacteraceae bacterium | reverse complement strand
GGATCAGTTGCTTTTCGCCGCCGGTCGGGTAAATCGTGGGAACTTGGCGAACCACGATGCCAGCACCTTCAACACCGAGCTGCTGTAACGCGGTTTCCAACGCTGCACAAGCTTGGGGCTTGTTATCCTCTACCCCGATGATCACTGTTTCGACTGACAGCATGTGCTGCATGACCAGCACCCCGCCGATGAGGTCGTGCGCCCGCTCGCACATCAGCATATCGTCACACGTGATATACGGTTCACATTCCGCGCCGTTGAGTATCAATAGCTGAATCGGCATGGTCGGAACCGGATTTAATTTGACCGAGGTCGGAAACGCTGCACCGCCTAAACCGACAATACCCGACTGGCGAATGCGTTGGCGTAAAGTCAGCGGGTCTGCGGCGTTATAATCGCTGATCGGCGGTGGTAATTCGTCCCATTCGTCCCGGCCATCGGTATGCAATACCAAGCACGGCGCCGATAAGCCGGAAGGGTGGGTAATGGGGCGCTCTTCCAAGGCGGTGATGACCCCCGAACTGGGCGCATGTAAGGCGGCGCTGATATAGCCATCGGCGTGAGCCAATAGCTGTCCTTTGCGGACTGTTTGCCCGACTTCAACGACAATTTCAGGAGCGGTACCAATGTGTTGTTGTAGCGGCAGAATCAGCCATTCCGGGAGGGCGCAGTGCAGCACCGGCTGTTGAGTGGAGTCGGTCAGGTGGGTGTCGAGTTGCAAACCGCCGTGGAAGCGCCACACACGGGATAATGATCTGGCTATTGACATGGCTTAGCGCAACGGCCGACACAGGAGGTGAATGAAGCAGGGGGAAGGATCAAGCGGCGACCGGTGTGGATTTCTCGTTCGATTCAACACGTTCAGCCGTCGCTACAAGCGGGGCAGCCGCGTCGGGATAAGGCCATTTCCAACTTTCTACGGTTACCTTAACCGGCACCATGGTGATGCAATCCACCGGGCAGGGAGGAATGCACAGTTCACAACCGGTACATTCCTGGGCGATGATTGTGTGCATCAACTTAGGCGCGCCAAGAATCGCATCCACCGGGCAAGCCTGGATACACAGCGTGCAACCGATGCAGGTGGCCTCGTCGATCACCGCCAGCTCTTTGGGTTTTTCGATACCGTTTTCGGCATTGAGCGGTTTGGGTTCGCGGCCCAGCAACTCAGCTAAAGCGCGCACACCCGCCTCGCCGCCGGGCGGGCATTGATTGATGTCGGCTTCGCCCGCCGCGATGGCCTCCGCATAAGGTCGGCATCCCGGATAACTACACTGGCCGCATTGGGTCTGGGGCAATAGGGCATCGATTTGGTCGCGACCGGATCGCCTTCCACATGAAACTGCACGGCGGCAAATCCCAGCAATAAACCGAAAATTCCAGCCAGCGCACTCAAGGCAATGATGGCCGTCAGCATGATCGTTGCTACCCTCTCACTAACCCGAAAAACCCATGAACGCCAACGACATCAAACCGGCGGTGACCAATGAAATTGCCGCGCCTTGAAAATGGATCGGCACATCGGCGACGGCGATGCGTTCCCGCAAGGCGGCGAACAACACCAGAACCAGAGAGAAGCCAACTGCCGCGCCGAATCCGTATAACCCGGATTCGATGAAGTCGTTCTGCTCTTGAATATTCAATAAGGCTACCCCTAATACCGCACAGTTAGTGGTGATCAAGGGCAAGAAAATGCCTAATACTTGATACAACAACGGACTGGTCTTGTGCACCACCATTTCGGTGAATTGCACCACCACCGCAATCACCAAAATAAACGTGATGGTGCGCAGGTATTCCAGACCCAAGGGCGCTAGCAAATACGCGTTGCTCAGATAGGCGCATATGGATGACAGCGTCAATACAAAGGTCGTTGCTAGCCCCATGCCGGCAGCCGTTTCTAACTTGCGCGACACGCCCATGAACGGGCACAGGCCCAAAAACTTCACCAGGACGAAGTTATTGACCAGAATCGTGCTAACCAGGATAAGTGCGTATTCTTTCATGGCTGCTTGGCATGATCCTATGACGGCATCAAATCATCATTTTCGTTTGGGCGTCATCGCATGAGAAGGTTCCATGCGACACGTCAAGCGGCATTCGCTCCACCCAGCAGCAGAAACTCCATCAGCGCCTTCTGAGCATGCAGACGGTTTTCCGCTTCGTCCCAGACTTGGCTTTGCGGACCGTCGATGACTTCGGCGCTGACCTCTTCGCCGCGATGTGCCGGCAAACAATGCAGGAAAAGCGCATCGGATTTGGCCTGCGCCATCACTTGGGCGTTGACCTGATACGCGGCAAAGGCCCGTTCGCGCTGTTTACGCTCTTCTTCTTGACCCATGCTCGCCCATACATCGGTGGCGATGAGATCAGCGTTTTTAGCCGCCACCAGCGGATCGCGAATGATTTCAACCCGGTCGGCGTAGCGTTGCAACAACGCGGGATCGGGGTCGTACCCTGCGGGGACGGCGATACGCAACTGAAAATCGTATTGCGCGGCGGCGGTAATATAGCTGTTGCACATGTTGTTTCCATCACCGATCCAGACCACGGTTTTGCCTTGAATATCCCCACGGTGTTCTACATAGGTCTGCACGTCAGCTAACAGTTGGCAGGGATGGCTGTAATCGGTCAGGCCGTTGATAACCGGTACTGACGAATATTCCGCCAGGCGCTCCAAATGGTCATGGGCAAAGGTGCGCACCATGATGATGTCGACCATGCTGGACAATACGCGGGCCGTGTCTTCGATCGGTTCGCCACGGCCTAACTGAGTATCGCGGGGCGAGAGAAAAATCGCGCTGCCGCCGAGCTGAATCATGCCAGCTTCGAAGGAAACCCGGGTCCGGGTAGACGATTTCTCGAACACCATGCCCAGTACCTTTTGAGGAAACGGCGTATAGGGCTGCCCCTGCTGCCGCATAGCCTTCAGTTCGCGCGCGCGCCGAATCAGATTGTTCAGTTCGGTCGGCGTCATATCCAACAAGCATAAAAAATGGCGTAGTTTCATGACCGGTTTTGTGCTGAGAACATTTTACTGGAGTTAAAACGCAAGCGCGTCCGGAAAAGGACGCGCTAGTCAGCAATTACAGTCTGGAATGCCGAAGAATGCAAGCTTTGCGTGAAACCGGCGGGCGGGATATGGTGAAATCAGCAGTTCAAAATCACGCAGTCGAGAGTGATTTAAAACGATAATACCAACGTTGCCAAGCCGGCGCCCAATACGGCGCCTGCCAGCACATCGCTGGGATAATGCAGCCCCAGCACTAAACGCGAGAGTGCCACAAGAACGGTGAACGGGACGACCAACCAAGTCAATTGCGGGTAGTAAAACACCACGACCACACTGAAAGCCACAGCGTGCAAGGTGTGTCCGGAAGGAAAGCTGTATTGATCGAGCGGTGGCACTGTTGCGAGAATCGATCCGTTGCAATCACAAGGACGCGGGCGGATGGTGCTGCCTTTCAGCCATTTATATAACAGCAAGCACAGGCCTCCTGCAGCCAACATGCGTCCCACCACAGGTAGTGCGGCAGCGCCTTGCGCCAATGGTAAGGCGATCATCAGGGTATACCAAAACACCCCGTCGCCGAGCCGGCTGACCACTGCAAATAAATGAGCCGGTCCCTGCCTGTGGGAAACCCGGTTAAACCGCACACACCAGGTCAGTTCACGTTCGGTCAGGCGCTGTAAATGGCCCGCCGCATCAAGATATTTAAGCATGATCGACTCCCGGCGTAGCCAGTTCTAACAAGGTGGCTTCAAAGTCCTGATAAATGTATTCCCAATCGAATGGTTCAGCCGAGCGCCGCGCCGCTTTGCCGAGACGCCGCCAACATTCGGGACTGGTCACTACCGACTGAGCGGCTTGCACAAAAGCGGCTTTATCGCCGACCGGTACCGGTAAGCCGTTACGATTGTTTTCCAAATGCGCCGCGCGGC
>JAAUQA010000407.1 GCA_012032855.1 Candidatus Competibacteraceae bacterium | reverse complement strand
GATATCGGCGCCAGAGAGGGTAAAGTAAGCGCTCAAATCATCCCGTGACACATCGTCCGGAAACCGGTTCAATCGATCCCGCTGGGCATCAGTCAGAAAACCTTTCGGCATAATCAGCAGCGTTTGTAGTGGTGTATTGTCACATATTAATTATTGGCTATAGTTTATGGAACAATGTTTTTGTGACAGAATAAGTGACAAACAAAAACGAACTTATGCCGCCTGATCACCGGCGTCATATAAACGACCGTTTAAATGACAGTCTCTGGGAACTGCGGATGTTCATAGGTTATATGCGGGTCTCAAAAACCGATGGTTCACAAACACTCGATTTACAACGTGATGCGCTGATCAACGCGGGTGTTGAGGAGGACTATCTTTACGAGGATTTAGCCTCCGGGCGGAAAGATGATCGATTGGGGTTAGCCGCCTGCTTAAAGGCGTTACGTGAAGGCGATACGCTAGTTGTTTGGAAACTTGACCGGCTCGGTCGTGACTTGCGCCATCTGGTCAATATCGTGCATGACCTCACGGGGCGCGGAGTAGGATTGAAAGTATTGACCGGTCAAGGGGCCGCTATTGATACCACCACGGCTGCGGGTAAATTGGTGTTCGGAATTTTTGCCGCGCTGGCCGAGTTTGAACGGGAGCTAATTTCAGAACGAACCCGCGCTGGCCTTGCCGCAGCACGGGCGCGGGGCCGCCACGGTGGTGCCCCGTTCAAGATGACTCCAGCCAAGCTACGCTTGGCTATGGCCGCGATGGGGAAGCCGGAGACTAAAGTTAGCGCGCTTTGCGCTGAACTGGGGATCACCCGGCAAACGCTATATCGCCATGTCGATCCTCAGGGTAATCTGAGAGCCGATGGCGAAAAATTGTTGCAATCGGCGCGCTCATAGCCGTCTCTCACCGCTACCGCCAAAAATTTCGCCGATTCTATACATACCCCTTATAGCGCGTAAATAAACTTAATTTACAATGTACTTAGCTGTGATTATTACAGCGCCGCAGCCTTTTTTTCATGCTACCGGTAACGATATAAATACCCTGTTCATATATCATCATCATTTTACAGCTAGGACCAAAGCGATGCCAGCATCACTGCAACCTACAGCTATGACCGCATAATAATCTTCTTCATCAACTCACGGTTAGCGAGCCCAATCTCTTGATCGCCATTGACCTGTATCACATCGCCATGATAAACGTCCAGAATCACGTCACGGACTTCTCTGAATGTAGCTAATCGATCTTTAAATACTTCAGGAGTATCATCCTGCCGCTGAATAAGCTTTTGACCATCGTGGTCGCAAACGCCAGGATTTTTTGGTTTCTTCACCTTGGTGTTATAAAGAGTAAGGCAGTCCGGGCAATAAAATCTTGTAGTGATTCTTTCAATTAGATGTTCTTCATTGACGTTCAAGAAAATAAGCTCAATATCGTAATGACCACGCATCAGAAAACCATACAGCCAATATGCCTGATCTAAAGTTCTGGGTAATCCATCAATAATGACTTCATCCTCAGAACCAAAATTTTGTCGAAAGATCTGAAAAACATCTGTATCAGAAAGCAGGATTCCTTGCCTGAAAAGTTTGTCATATAGTTCCGTACCCGGTTTTAACTCTTTCTTGATCATATCGCTCATTACATAACGATTAAATCCGGTGTTTTGGGCCAATAACTCTCCCTGAGTTCCTTTCCCGGAGCCGGGTGCGCCGAGCATAATAATGGCTAAACGAGTATGCTGTTCACTCATACAAAATTATCCCCATATAATCAGGTTAGGATTGAAGCGATTAACTAACCGCCGATTTAACATTATTCTTGCGCCAATAAAAATCTGTTTAACATCCAGTGTAATTCGATGCTTGGATACCTAATATACTTAGCCAGTATATTAATTTTTGCAATATTTTCCTTCAGTTTCCGAAATTTCTTAGAGGTGCTCAGAAGGGTGAGCGTTCACAGGCAATCAAGCTGTCTGGAGGCAGGGCCATCGCATTTTTGTAGTGGTCAAGCGAAACCTGACACTTTGACTTGAGACACTTCAAATTCGATTGGCGCTAAATCCCCGTTAGCCGAATGCAGTCGGTCCTGATTGTAATACCGGATGTACTTCTCGACATCCTGTTTCATCATCTGTCGTTTCAGGTGGTAGACTTTCAATAACCATTCGTGTTTCAAACTGCCGAAGAAACGCTCCACCACGGCATTATCCCAGCATGCTCCCACCCCACTCATAGAGGCTTTGATGTGATGCTTTTTGAGCAGCTTTCGATGCCGCTTGCTGGTATATTGCGAGCCTCTATCACTGTGAAAGATTAGCCCTTTGCCTGGGTTTCTCAGGGCAATGCCCATCTGCATAGCCCGCTCCACCAGTTCCACTGTCATCCGTTTATCCATCGCCCAGCCGATAATCTTTCGGGAGTACAAGTCCATCACCACCGCCAAATACATCCACCCTTCATGCGTCCACAAATATGTCACATCACCGGCCCAAACCTGATTCGGTTGGTCAGGATTAAAGTTCTGATTAACCAGATTATCCGCCACCCGATGCGATGCTTTACGCTGCGTGGTCGCTTTTTAGGCCCGTTGCTGGACGACCTTCAAGTCCAGACGCGTCATCAGCTTGCAAACTCGATAACGGCCAATCTTAAAGCCTTCTTTGCGCAACCTCTTGACCATGCCCCTCGACCCCAAGCTGTCTCGACCGTCGGTAAACAGGTGCTTCATGCGTCGATACAAATGCAGCTCATCCGCTGTAATCAGCAATCCCGGACGCTTGCACCAAGCAGAGTAGGCCGCATGGCTGACTTGCATCACCTGGCAGCATAGCCTGACCGGATAGTCAGGGGACAGCTCTTTGATAAAGCTAAACTTTACCTCATTTCTCTCGCAAAGAAGGCACTGGCCTTTTTTAAAATCTCTTTCTCCATCTGTAAGCGCTTCACTTCCTTGCGTAAAGACTGCAGCTCTGCTTTCTCCTGTGCACTCAACAAGCCATCCCCTTGGGCTTGTTCCTGCTGTTGTTTCCAACGATACAGCAGGTTCGTGCGTAGCCCCAACGAGGTCGCCGCTTGCGATACGCTATAACCTTGCGCTGTGATCAACGCTACCGCTTCTTCCTTAAACTCCGCGCTGTAACTCTTGTATTGTCGTTCCTTGCTCATAGACACCTCGATTGATAAGTAAATTATCCTATTTCGATGTGTCAAGTTCCATTAGACCAGAACAGCAGTCGACCATCAGCGTTTTTCCGACAATGATCTCCACTTTTCGATCGGCCTCGTTCTCCACCTCTGGCACGCGGAACACCATCCGCACGAAGCCCACGTTGGTGGCTGGATAAGGCGTCATCTCGTCAGTACCCCATGCAGCGGGCAGGTTGGAAACCATGGCGGCCAACAGGGGAAACAGGTAGGCATTTCTCATGTCAGTTCTCTCCAAAAAAACAGCAACCGATTCAACTACTCCAGGTCGATGGCCCGGATGGCTTTTTCCAGAAACGCGATGCGCGCAGCGATCTGCGGGCTCACATCGCCGTTTCGCGCCTGGGAAATGCTCATATCGCCGCGCAGCTGCGCCACCAGCCAGCCCCGAACCATGACGTAGTAGCGCGAATCCAACCCGAGCTCCAGGATCGCCGCCATCGCGTCCGGCGCGTCTGGATTGCGGACGGCCGCGGCGATTGCAAGCACCCTGCGGCCGAGCCACAACGCGTGCTCGTCAGTCAGTGATGGATCGACCGGTTCGAGCCGACTGCCGCCGGTGACTCCGGTCGCGGGCAGCAAAAGTGCAAAGGCAAAGACGACACACATAACGGTGGGGGCAAAGACAGCGCATGGTTCCCATTCGTCATAAATCCCTCTCCTGATCGTGACACCTAGAGCATTTCCCTATCAATTGGACGCATAGCCTGAGTTGCTGAAGTAATTTTTGC
>JAAUQA010000406.1 GCA_012032855.1 Candidatus Competibacteraceae bacterium | reverse complement strand
TGCATTGCGCCCGAGCGAACAGCTCCTCGCCGCGCTTGAAGAGGGGATCGTCGACGTTGCGCCGGGCCGGCACCGCCAGGGCTTGCAGGTACAGCGTGATGTTGGTCAGCCGGCTGGGCACGACCTCCGGCCGGTGGGTGTTGCCGGTGCAGCCGCCCTGCCCGCCGCACTTGCTCGCCGAGGGGACATCGAGGCACGCCACCTGCACCGCCGGACAGTTCTCTTCGGGGAACAAGTAGGTGGTCGCACCGATGTCGCCGAAAAAGGCGGCCGCGGTCTGCTGGCGGATGCTGGGCTGGTTCGCTTTCCACCCGAAGCGCCCCAGCACCATCTGCTCGGTCTCGACTTCCCACACGTAGTTGGGCTTGCCGGCCATGCCCAGCTTCTCCTGCTCTCCAGCGATGCGCAGGATGGTTTCCTGCTGGATCGCGGCTTTCAAGTGTTGCAGACGGCTTATCCGGAAGCCCGCCGGTGGCTGGATTATTCTGCTCTGGATCTGCGTCCTTTTCGACCCGGCGCGTTAATCCGTCATGCCGGTCGCTTCCACCGCATCGGCGATCCTTTGCGACGTCCGGCAGACGCGCTTCCTACCTTGTTTTCACCCATCGGGACATGGGCAGATAAATTGCGTATCTTGCGGTTGCGTCACCGGGTACTACAGGGCAATTGGAGTGCGCTTTTCAATCGACCCGAAACCAGCACTGTTGCGGCGTTGCGGGCTGATGGCTTTTCCGAAAATATCATCGAACGATTTTTTCGGCCTTTTCTCGCTGGGGTGTTTTTCGATGAACACCTCGCAACATCCAGTCGGACTTTCGAATTCGTGTTTCGCGCGTTTGCCAGCGGCGATACCGCGTTGCCTGCTCAGGGGATGGAGTCTATTCCCAAACAATTAGCCGCACGACTGCCGACCAATGTTTTGCGTCTCAACACGCCGGTTGCTAACGTGGAAGACCGAGTCGTGCGTTTGGTGTCAGGTGAACAGATTTCAGCATCTGCTGTAGTCGTGGCAACCGAGGCTGGGACAGCGGCGCAACTGCTGGGCGATACCACGCAACCCGTCAGGTGTCCGACGACTTGTTTGTACTTCGCCGCCCCGGAACCACCCTTACAAGAGCCGCTATTGGTGTTAAACGGTGATGGAACCGGGCCGCTTAATAGTCTGTTGGTGCCCAGCGTTCTATCCGCTGATTATGCCCCCCCAGGCCAAGCATTGATTACCGTCAACGTGTTGGGCAATCCCGTGCAGGACGATGCCGTGCTGGAAGTTCAGGTGCGCGCTCAACTGCGGGATTGGTTTGGTGCCGGCATCGAACATTGGCGATTATTGCGGATTTATCGCATCGCCCACGCGCTGCCTGCACAGCTTCCACCGGCACCAGATCCAGATGGTCATTCTCCTCAAATCAACGATTGGCTGTTCCTCTGCGGAGAATACAGGAATGCTCCTTCCATTCAATGGGCGTTGGCATCCGGTCGAAAAGCCGCACAGTCTGTAGCCAAGACCTTGGCTGCTCCATCCCATTAGCAGTTGGTAAATGCTTATACTTAGAGCATGGAATTTACGGAGAATGACATGCCCTTTGAAACCCTCATTTACGAAAAAAACAGTCTGTCGCCGAAATCCGTTTCAATCGACCGCAGCGCCTCAACGCGGTAGTGGAGCAATTTTACGACGAATTGCTGGTCGCCTTGGCAGAGGCGGAACAGGATCAGACTGTGCGGGTGGTAATCCTCACCGGTTCAGGACGCGCATTCTGTGTGGGCGCCGATTTGAAAGAACATGGTAAAGGCGAACGCACTCCCTTTCAGCGTCGCCAGTACCTACGTCGGGAACAGGATGTCTGTCGGCGGATTTTCACCTTACCCAAACCGATTATCGCTGCTGTCAACGGTTTTGCGCTGGGTGCGGGTGCGGAAATGGCTATCGCTGCGGATTTTATTCTGATGGCGGAAAGCGCTCAATTGGGCTTGCCGGAAATCAGCATCGGCACTTTTCTAGGCGGCGGAGTAACCCATTTATTGCAACGGCTGGTTGGCTTGGCCAAGGCCCGTGAATTGGTCTTCCTGGGCGAGCGCATCAGTGGTCAAGAAGCGGTCGCTATGGGCTTGGCCTCTCATGCGTTTGTCGATGCTACTTTTATGGAAGAGGTCTATCGTTTTGCTGAACGGCTTGCTGCGAAGGCACCGATTTCAATGGCCTTAGCCAAGGAATAGTTGAACAGCAACCGCGATTTTGATTCTGCGTTGATTGCTGAACTGGAAGGCATGATGTTTTGTACGACGACCCAGGATTGGCGTGAAGGCATTGCCGCGTTTGCCGAAAAACGCTCACCGATTTTCAAGGGAGAATGAACGTGTCAAGCGCATTAAGCGAGTTTCTCTATCCCAATTCCGTGGCTATCGTCGGCGCGTCCAAAGATCCCACCAAGCGCGGTTTCAAGGCGATCCAAACTCTGCTGACGGAAAAGTACCCCGGCATGATTTTTCCCATCCATCCCAGAGAGACGGAAATTTTGGGTCTGACCGCTTACTCCGATGTCAACGCCGTGCCCAATCGGATCGACCTTGCCTTGGTCTGCACACCGGCGCACACAGTGCCTGATGTCATCAAGTCCTGTGGTGAAAAAGGGATCAAAGGCGCGGTGATTCTGGCCGGTGGATTCAGCGAAAGCGGCGAAGTTGGGCAGCAATTGGAACAAGCGACCGTCGCTATGGCCCGGCAAACCGGTGTGCGTTTGGTGGGCCCCAACACCTCCGGACTATTTAACACCCACAAATCCTGCAATCTGGTGGGATTCTCGGAATTGAAAAAGGGACCGATTGGTATTCTATCTCAATCCGGCAACATGGCCTTGGCGCTGGCGATTGACGGACAGATCAACGGCCACATTGGCTTCAGCACCTATATCGGCGTGGGCAACGAAGCGGAAATCGAATTCGACGAATATCTGGATTATTTCGGTAATGACGAGAATACCCAAGCTTTAGCAGTATACGTCGAGGGTTTCAAACAGGGACGGCGTTTCCTCGCAGCAGCACGGCGGGTCACTCAAAAGATTCCTGTGGTGCTCTACAAATCCGGTAAGACGGCAGTGGGGCAACAAGCAGCGAAATCACATACCGGCGCGCTGGCCGGTAATTATGCGGTTAGTCAGGGTGTGATGCGGCAAGCGGGAATCACTGTGGTGAGCCGGGCCGATCATATTCTGCCGCTTGCCGAGGCGCTGGCCTTGTTACCCCCGCCGCTGCAGTCCAAACGCGTGGCCATTTTGGCCGATGGCGGTGGACACGCCACTATTGCAGCCGATGCGTTGATTGAGCGCGGAATGATACTGCCTCCATTGAGCGAGGAAACACGTGCCAAACTTGCCGCTAAATTACCCCCGCTGCAGCGCTAGCCAATCCGGTGGATGTGGCGGGCGGCACGGACAGCAACCCGGAAGTCTTCGCCGATTGCGCGCGGGCCATTCTCCAGGACGAGAATGTGGATGCCCTGTTGATCGTCGGCTTGTTCGGCGGCTATAAACTTCGCTTTTCCGCAACATTGGAATTGCTAGAAAACCAAACGGCTGCTCGGTTGGGCAATCTGGTCAACGAGTTCGGTAAACCCGTGCTGCTGCAGAGCATCTATGAGCCGATGCGCACGGAAGCGTTGGTGACGTTGCGGGAGTTTGGCGTTCCTGTGCATTATTCCATGAAACCGCTGTGCAGTGTCTGGTTGCATTGGCGGACTACGGCACTGCCAAACTGCGTAACGCACAGACTGAACCGACACCGACTGAAGAACCCGCACCCGAGGCTCTCGCCATTGTGCACACTTGCCGCCAACAGCGACGTGTCAGCTTGTTGGAACATGAAGCCAAGCAATTACTCAGTGTTTACGGTATTGCCGTGCCGCCCTCGGTGCTGGTCAGCGCGCCCAGTGAGCTGAGCGAGGTTTATCG
>JAAUQA010000048.1 GCA_012032855.1 Candidatus Competibacteraceae bacterium | reverse complement strand
ATAACGAGACAAACGCTTGTGCTCTGGCGCCATTTTTCCTGTGCGGTTTTGGAACTGCCAAGGAGGATCAGCTAATACCGTTGTAAACTTACGTTTCCCTACGGTTTGCAACAAATCATCAGAAGCATTTAATTTCATCTACTCATCCTCCACATAGAGCGATTTGGAAATTCCAAAAACAAGAATTGGGCATCCAGCCCCACCACCGCCCTCAATTCGCGGAAGTAACTTGCTCATGTGCGTTGTAGATGCCCCATAGGATGCGCCCCTACCAAGATCATTGAAGATTTCTTGTAACTCATCGCACCTTGTTATTATAACGCCTACACTGATTGCTCGCAGGTCGAAAAGCAGACGAAAATTGTTTAAATCACGATCATAAAATGGATCTTTGTTGTTCCATTCGATCTCCAATGCCACCCGATTTCTAAAACAATCAATTTTGTGGGTGGGCGTGTCCATGCTGTGTTGATCAACTACAACCTGTGTTTCAAATTCCTTTTCCACCCAGCCACGATAATACAAATACTCATCGATAAAACCAGATACCTTTGATTTTCTGCCACCAGGGTTTGTTATCCAGCTTTTGTACAGGCGAAAATCTGTAAGAACGGATATCATATTTTCCCATTCATCTGGAAAATCTTGCGCAAGTATGGCGCAAGCATGCTTCCATTCGTGGACCTCATAATTTTCTCTGATGAATGCCGTAAGTAATTCAATGCTCATTTAATCTCCGATTCTGTGTTCTTTCTCTCGCCTAACTATCCATTATTGAAAACCTTGCCATAAAGGCTAGCCTTTTGTGTATCACAATCGACCAAAAACGATACACAAAACTGCCCTCGGCCTCTAATCCAAACTGGACACCGCACTCACTCCACCAAACCATCCACTCGCATGATGAGAAAATCGCCGTCATGAAACTGCTGATGACGAATTTGCCTGGTGAGTCGCTTGAGAATACGCAATCCGACCTCGTCCGGTTCCGGCGCTTGACGTTCTTTGACTTGCGATAGCAGCTGCTCTAGGTTCGCATCCCGAGCGCCGCTAGCGAACTCCAATTCGACTTGCCCATGCTGGTTTCTGGCCTGAACCAGAATCTGTTGTTGGCGGGTTTGATCTGCTTGCCGCTCCAGTAAAAACAACAGCGCCTCCTCAGTAATCAGCTCCAGACGCTGGATAGCCGCTTTGTCCCAGCCGACGGACAAGCCCACCCGCCGGGCAAAATCATGCAATAACGGCAAGGCTGAGGGCGCAGCGGGCAAGATCAGTGTTGCTGAGCTCGCGCTCTCAACGACAAAATGAACGTCAACGCCAGCGCGACTAAGCTACCAGCGGTCATGCCGTTGTCCAACAACGAGCGCAGCCAGAGCGGCATTAGATCAGCATAAATCAATTGATTCTGAAAGCCGACCCCTAGCCAAAACGCCAAGCCCACCACAAAGCCGTTTTCATACGACAGCCCATCTTCGGTGACCAGTTTGAGACCATGAGCGAACAGCATGACCAATAAAATCACGATGTAAACACCCGCCACCGAGGGAGGAACGGCTTGCAACAAGGCCGAGATTTTCGGCGAAAACGCTAATGCAAGGAGAAACAGTCCGCCGTACCAACCAACTCGCCTTGCCGCTACGCCGGTCATATCGACGACTGCGACACTGGTGGAATAAGTGGTATTAGGCAAAGTACCTGCTAGTCCGGAAAGCAGATTGCCTAAGCCATCGGCATTGACGGCCCCTTGTACGGATTTGTAATCCACCGGTGCCTCATTGCGGCGGGAAACGTGCTGAATAGCGATACCGTCGCCATAGGTTTCGATCGCCGAGACAATCGTGACCAAAATAAAGCTGGGCAACAGCAACCAGAAGGCCGTGCCAAACGACAGATCGAGACCCGGCCATGAGGCCGTCGGCAGACCAATCCAGTCGGCGTTAAGAAACGGCTGCCAGTCGATGATGTTGAACCATTGCGCTGCCAAACACCCGCATATCACGCCGATCAACGGTCCCCACAGCCGCCATGAGCCGCTGGTAAATAATGAAATACCGACAATCACTGCGAAGGTAAGCAACGCCGAGATCGGTGCTGCAGTCGGTGTCGGCGCGGTGATGGTTGCCGGGACTTGACCCAGCATTTTGAAACAGATCGGAAAGATAGTGACGGCAATCAGCATGATCGCGGTGCCGCCGACGGTCGGGGTCACGATACGGCGCAATAATCCCAAACGGGCG
Organism: Candidatus Competibacteraceae bacterium; assembly: GCA_012032855.1. The sequence continues at coordinate 9,718 of JAAUQA010000048.1, read as the reverse complement.
GAGAACAGAAATTGCGCTAACGATGAGACCACCACCAAAGTGGCCAACAACGGCATCCCGCCGGCCTGTACGGCGGTCACGCCGATAGCGATGAACGCCCCCGAGGTGCCCATGAACAGCACGAAGCCCGACCCCATAACCCCTATCGGTCGGACTTGCAGAATGGTCACCAAACCACTGACAATAAGCGCGGCGAACACCACCCAACCGATGTCCTGTTCCGCACCTGCGGCGCGCAACACGATGATAGGGGTCAGCACGATGCCTGCCAAAATCAAAACTACGGTTTGCATGCCCAACGCAGCCGCCAGAAGATGCGGCGGGCTTTCGTCGACGGCGTAGCGGATCCGGGCGGCGGGGGAAATATCACTCATGATGCGATTCCTGGCGTTGCGGTGGTCCTGTGAGTGAAACTCACGTGATGATTCAACACGATAAGACGCTTCATAATAGTCGGCATGAGATATGGTTGTGCGTGCGGTCAGAATACAGCTCCATGCTTCACCCTCGACATCGGCATTACAATTTATTGATCGAATAAGGTAACCGGATGGAAATTCACGAACAAACTCACGGTAAGGTTCTAGTAATTAGCCCGGCTGGCAGGCTCGACAGTCTGACCTACCGCAGCCTGGAAGACCATTTATCCGCTTTGATTCGCAACGGCAAAACCACCCTGGTCATCGATTTTACTCAACTGGAGTACATCAGCAGTAGCGGCTTACGGGTTCTGCTGATGGCCGCTAAACAAGTCCGTGCGGCGCAGGGCAAATTGGCCTTGGCGGCGATGTCGGCCTCGATTCGCGAAGTGTTCGATATCAGCGGTTTCTCCTCAATCTTCGAAATCTATCCGTCGGCACAGGAAGCCATTCAAGCCGTGGAATGAACGGCCAAGGGTGGAATCTATTTTCCGGAATCAGCAGCTAACCGCTGGCGTAGGGTAAGGCAATTCCACCCGTCTGCCCGCTGATAGTCCAGTTCATCGATAAACTGGCTGACTAAATGCAATCCGAGACCACCGATGGGCTTGTCTTCCACCGGCAAATCCAAATCCGGCGGTGTAGCCTCTAACGGATTGAAGGCGATGCCGTTATCCTTCACTTCCGTGATCAGGTGATCATCCTGCACCATGAAGTGAATAGCGATTGCGGGGGCATCAGGACCGTCCGGATCACATCCGTGATGAAAAAAATTGCTGATTAATTCGTCCAGCGCCAGATCAAGATGGAAAATGCGCTCGGGGGCGATATTGTGAGCGGTACAAAACTGCCTCATCTTGGCGGAAACCTGTTCCAGGTCCGCCAACGCTGTGATCTTTCCAATAGCGAGTTGCTTGCTCATGAGACTGCACTCCCTCCGGCAGCACCGTGGTAGGCCAAGGCCATGACCGTGATGTCGTCGAACTGAGGTTCTTGGCCGGCAAAGTCTATCACGCTCGCTATCACGGTTTTGGTCAACTGCACGATGTCCTGTTCGGTGGAGGCGCGCAGCGTGTCTTCCAACCGTTCGACGCCGTATTCCTGTTGATTCATATCGATTCCCTCGGTCACGCCATCGGTATAAAGCAGCAGTCGATCACCCGCCGCCAGGGTAATGGTGCTCTGTTTGAAAGGCATGCCGTCCATCACGCCCAAGGCGATACCGCCCGTGCCTTGCAAGGGTTCCAAATCACCGTCAGCAGTCATTCGATAAGGGTGCAGGTGTCCCCCGTTGGCGTAGACGATCTCTCCGCTCTCGGGATCTAAAACCCCGTAAAACGTCGTAACGAACATGTTGGCGTCGTTGTCCTGACTGAGAAAATCATTCGCGCGCGCCATGCATTCGCCCGGTTCGGGCACGATTTGCGCGGTGGCCCGGATCACAGTGCGCGCCACAGCCATGAACAGGGCGCGCCCATGCCCTTGTCCGAGACATCCGCGACGACAAAGCCGAAGCGCCCATTGGGCAGATCGAAATAGTCAAAAAAATCGCCGCCGACAGCGCGGGCGGTGAGCAACTCGGCAAATACGCTGAGTTCAGGCCGTTGCGGAAACTGCCCCGGGCGAATTGAGCGCTGGATGCGGGTCGCTGTATCCATTTCTTGCTGGATAACAGCTAGTTGCTGACGGGCTTCCTGAGCTTGCCGAAACCGTTCCACGGTCCCCGCCAGCCGACCGATTTCATCGCGGCGGTCGGTATCGGTCACAGCGACTTGGGTATTGCCCCGCGATAGTGCGTTTAACACCCGGATCACGGCGTTAAGAGGCCGAAACGAAAAGCGCAAATACCAGTACAGACCGGCCAAAAACAACGATAACACCACTGCGACCACGCCATAGGACAGCGCACCGCGCAACAACCGGCGCCAATACGCACTGGTGATGTCGCGGGCGACGAACAGCGACGCCACGTTTTGCTCAAACGGGTCCTGTAACGGCAGGCGGGCCAGCGTGAATACCTTGCCCTGACTATGAACGATGACTGTATCGTTAGCTTGGATTGCAGAAGCACCGGCTTGCAATGCCTGCCACAGATCCGGGTCGGACCCTTGCGCTAAACTGCCGTCAGGTTGAACCACGAATACCTGGTCGCCGGTACTGTCGGCGAACTGTGACAACACCGGGTCCAAGTCGATATACAACGCATCAATGCCGGAAGGACCGCTGCGCGACAGGATGGCGAAAACCACGGCTAAACCGAAACTGTCGTCGCGCAGCCTGATCATGCCGACTATCGGCGTCAACGCCTTGACCGCTGCTGCCACTAAGGCGGGCGACAGGGCATGAGGACGCAAGGCTTGGCGGGCGGCGGCCATCAGTCGTTGCTGGATCAACGGATGTTCGGCCTGCAAAGCCTCGGTCAGATCGCTGGGAATTGTGGTAAAAAAAGCTCGTTTGCGGAACCGTGACGGTTTCCAGTTGCGGCGGAATTAAACTGTCCTGCAAGGACAGGATATTGTTGCGCAAGCTGTCTGCATAAAGAATCGGGTCGCGCTGGGCTAACGCGCTGATTGCTAAGTCGTTACGGTTGATCGGGGCGACATGGACTTGCATGCGCTGAAGTTCCAAATTGGTAATCCCTAACCACGCGTTACGGTAACCTGTGACCAATGCTTCGCGATAACGATTTTCAGCATTCCATTCCCGAAATCGACCTTCCAGCATCAGTGCCAACGCCACGATGAGAAAACAACCACAGACCATCAAGGTAATGCGGGTGCGTAGCTTCAAGGGCGTTCACTCCGACAGCGCGCCGGTCGGTGCCGTGGCTCAGTCCGCCTCATTGTGGTTATCTTGCAAGGGTTTGCCGTAGAGCAGATGAGTTTCACTATCGCTTCGATAGTCAAGCGCGTACCCCCAGTAACCGTTGGCCAGCACCTGCTGTTGGCCAACGATGTCGCTGATGGGCATGGGGATCGTGGTAGCGAAATCGATCCAGCTGGGTTTGGCTAGATCATCATGAAGGACGTACCGTAAAAAACTACCGTATTTGTTTTCAATCCTTTGACGCGCAATCCGGTAGTCAATATGTTGCTCCAAACCACGACATTTTCCGGTGCGGTAGTGGCAATCATGTGTCGGCGGCCGACAGTGCAGGCCAAGCGAATGCGCCAAGATAACAGCATCCAATGCAGGTGATTGCCACGCCACTCCGGAATCACACCGACTCCATCCAAGTGTGCCGCTAGCGCCAACTCGGAAGCTGACAGGCTTAAATCATCGGCAAAAGTGGCGACGCTGTCCAATGCCATGCCCAGCACCGCATAGCCGATCAGGTCATCTGCGATAAAAACGCCAAGACTACAGCCCGAGTCCTTCACATGGCGGGTAAAAAATTCCGGCTTGTTAGGTCTGAGCAGATGAGGATCGGGCAATTCGCTCAGTATCCGTTGATGCAATCGGCAGAGGGGTTCCAAATCATTCAGAGTGAGCAAGCGAATCTGGTACGGCACGTTAACCGACCGCCCCTGTCGGCGCCGGAGTATGCCCGTTATGCGAAAGTGTTGGATAAATGCCGTCATGTTCATTCGATGACTTCCGCGTAGTTCAGGATAGTCATGGGAGGGAAAATACCCAATTCGCGGGCTACCGGCATTTTACTACGTAGTTAAACCGGTTCAGCGTTTCCACCGGCATAGTGTCGGGCGACTTTTTGTGTAGCAGAATCTGTTCGGCCTTGAATGCCGTAAAACGGCCCAGTGCGTAATAAGGTGTCACCAACCCGAACAGCGCATCGCCGTCGCGGATGGGACGTTCGGTTGCTGTAAAAACCGGCAACCGTTGTTTTATGGCTTCGCGCGTCACCAAGTGGCGATGGATACTGATGAAGGTGTCCGGACCCATGTACAGAAACTGCGGTTCACGCAACGCCAAGCCGGCAATCAGATCAGCCAGATTATCGGCAATGGGATCGCCCTGCGCGTCCAGCGGGACCGGTTGATCAAGCAGTTCAAAGTCCATCTGCTGAGCGAGTAGTTTGAGATTGCGCACGAATAGCCGCGAATTCAATTCGGCAGGATTATAAAGCGCCGCTAACCGGTTTAACGGGCGATAAGCGCGAATGGCTTTAATCTGGGCTTCCAGAGGAGCGATATGGGTCGTGCCGGTCAGGTTACGTCCGGAAGAAGAAAATTCGGGGACAATGCGAGAACCCAACGGGTCGGAAACCATAGTGAATAATACCGGCAGCTCGGTCACATGCCGATCAGGATTAGCTTTATCGTATTCGCCGACTACATTCAGAGTGACCGAAGTGCCCAAGTATAAACGAGGTCAGGCTTGCTGCGTTTAGCTTCGGCAATCATCACAGGGATTTGACGCCGGTCACCGGCAACGTTACGGATAATCAAATCAAAGGGAAGCTGGTTCTCCTCCACATAAGCGCGAAAGCCGGCCTCCACTTCGGTCTCGCCGCGCCATAGAATCATGAAAATGCGATAACGATCTCCGACCGATTTAGGCGGCAGTTCTTCCGCCCATAGTCCGGGCAGCCATGCCGCCAACACAATCCATACGACGCATGGCCATAACCGGTGGTTCATCATGCGCTCGCCTGCGCTGGAGAAAAATCTTCTTCGTCCTGGTCTTCTTCCTCGGGAACTACGCCCATAATCAAGAAAAGCACGCTGAACACGGTTGCCGTCAGCACCCCGAGTACTCCGGTTGCCATCATCGCACCTACGTAGCCGAACAGGTTGACGAACCACGCCACCACAAACGGTCCTGCAGCACCGCCGAGTCGTTCGATGAATCGATACAGCCCCAACACCGAACCTTGGCCGTGCGCTGCGATCTGTTTGTGACACACTTGGGTAGCCAGCACCAACTGGGGGGAAATGCTCATCGCCTGACCCACACCTAACCAAGACGACCCCCAGCAACACCAGCGAGCTGTTGGGAAAGAATACGATCGGAATCATCCCGGCCCCTGCAATGACTCCGCCGCTACCGACCATGAAACCGTGGGCATTGAAGCGATCGGCAAGCCGCGCGCAAACGGGCATTAATAGCACGCCGGCCAGTCCGTAAGTCATCACGATACGACCGATTTCAGATTGGTTGGAGCCCAGATTGGCTAACAGCAAGGGCACCAGAAAAAACAGAAAACCGCTGAGCAGTAATTTGGCTGGAATCGCGGCGAATACCATTAATACCATGAACCGGGGTTCGTTGATGACCGTTCTGAAATTAGTCCACCGGATCCCTGAGCGTTGAGACTGAGCTTGCTGCCGCCGCTCGCCGGGTAGCATCAGGCCATAAGCCAGCCAAGCCGAGCAGGCAGCGAGAGCGGCGCCGACGAAGAAGGTCCAAGTGTAACCGATGCGATCAGCAAGCATCCCGCCGATGGCCGGCCCGCAGATCGCCGCCACCATGATCCCGCCGACAAATACGGCAACGCCCTGGGCCCGATTATCGGCTTGGGTTTTTTCCACCACATAGCCCTGGCAGGCGGCGAACATGATGGCATACCCGATAGCAGAACAGACCCGCCAAGCAATCAGGTCATAGAAGCCGCTCGCAATACCAGTACCGATCAAACCGGCGCTAGCCAATGTGGCCCCGCTTACGAAGGCTTTGCGATAGCCGATCCGCTCGCACCAGGGCCCGGCGAAGGGCATGGTTAAGGCGACTCCCAGCATGAATGCCGATAACGGTAAGCTGATCAAGACATGCTGGGACACGCCGACGATCGGAGTAGTGAACTCACGGACATAGAGCGGGAGAAACGGTCGGGCGATTTCCTCGGCAAACATGAACAGAAAAGTCGCCGCCCGTATTCCCAACAACACGGATTGCCGATAGACCTTGGGCACACCGTCTTGGGCAAAGGTAAAGCGGTGTTGCAGATGATTCAAAACGCGGGTGTGTTGTGCCTGCAGCGGTGTTGCCGAGGCAGGTCGGGTCAGGCTGGTATAGCTTTGGTTCACTCGCTCTATCAGCGCATCCAGCTGTCTTCCCAAGTGACCGATTTGCGTGCGGGTGCGCATGGCCAAGCGGTGATTGAAATTGCCGTTAGCGGCCTCGCGCATGACGAATCGCACCCGCCGCAATGGCTCAGAAAAGTTCAGCGTGACCACCAGCAGCAGTAGTTCAAAAGCGGCTAGTAACGCGACCACGAACACGATGCCGATATCGAACATAATGTCTCGCATCTGCTGCAAGGCAAACCGCTGATTGGCGCCCACGTGGAGCACGCCAACCAGTTGTTCATCTTGTGTGATCGGCAAGGCGGTATTGTGGAAGCTGCCCAGCAACCGGGCCTGAGTGCTGTGTTCTATCATCTCCCGACCCAGCAGAGCGGCAAGCGGCGCCAACGGGTCGGTGTATTGTGGTATCGGCAGCCCCGAGGGAACCCTTGAGCCTCTGCTGCTGCTGGCCCCAGAGACTGACGCAGATCGTCCGGTAGCGCCTGTTGATAGAGCACAGTACCGTCAAGATCGGTCACGGCCAGATAAGAGATATCCTCGTTAGTGGCCAGAATGGGAGCGAAAAAATCGCTCATCCCTTCCAGTTTGTCGAACGGGATGCCGAAACCCAACGCCCGTTCGATCTTGCTGTTGACAAAGATGCCGACCGTCAGCGCCTTCTTGTCGAGTTCAGGTAATAGTTCGCGTTCAAATGCACGCAAGGAATAAGCGGAGAGCCCGGCCAGCGGCAGGATGACCAGTACGGCGGTAATCAGTAATAGACCGGTGAGCGGTCTGTCAAAGCGCCTGACCGTCATGTTGTGTGGCTCTCCTCAGAATGGCCGGTGGGTTGGGACTATTCGAAAAACCGGCAACCGGAGTGTTGTGTGACTGATCTAACCACGCCCAAGGCGTTGTTCCAGAGCAAGCACTTTTTGCGCAGCCGCCAACTGGTTCAATGCTTCAAGGCTTTTCTTTTCCGTATCGACATAACACATTTCGAGTTCGGAATGGCTTACCGGCTGAAACACCTCGGTGCCGGGGTTGTTAAGCAACTGATTAATGGCCGTTTGCATCCGTGCCAAACTCCGGTTGATGCCGTGAAACAGCAACCATACCCAAACGACAGCGATCAATGCGGTAATAGCCAAAATAGCACCGGCAGTGTGGACCAGTTCCAGTAGCGTATGCCGCAACGCAAGTGCGTAAAAGGAGTCATCATAGCGCAGCACAATGCTGCCGACGCGGTGCCCGAAGTTATTGACCAATGCCATCCCCACGATGCCGATGTCGGGATCGCCCGCGAAATGATCCAAGGCTTCGTTGCCCTGTGATACAGCCAGCCAGTCAGGAGGGATAGTTTTTCCAGCTAGGCCCGATTCGCCATGCTCGAAGGTGAGGTTTTTTTGGTCATCGAAGACAGTAATGGAGAGAATCTGATCATCGCGTTCGGCAGCGCGTTCGATGATGGTCTGGACGTTGGACATGGCAGACAATTCGAGGCCCAAATCCAAGCCGGTCTGAATGACAGTGCGTAGATCCAGCACGACGAAGGCGAAACGCGATTCCAACAAATGGGAAAAAGTGCGTTCGAATTTGACGTAATTCAACATCACGGTTAGTGCAAGCGCAAAGGCGACAGCACAAGTAATCGTGGCTGCAATTCTGAAATTCATGATTGTTGCTATACGTTCGCTCTCAAATCGATGTTCTCTGAATTCTATAGGAAAGTATTTTTTAATCCACCGAGTCGCCTGAGCGATAGGGCTTCGAGTGTTTGTTAATTGCTCTAAGGCGATTGCCGGTACTGGTTATGGCAACTAAGCTTTTAGCTTATTTTCCAACCAAAAAGCGAAAAGAGCGATGAAAGAGCCTGTGAGAGTCGGTGGTCTAACCGTTGAGAAGTGTCTGTATGAGTTGGTGAGCCATGACATTGCGCCGGGCACCAATATCGATCCGGACGCATTCTGGGCATCGCTGGAAGCCATCGTCCGGGATCTTGAACCGAAGCATCGGGCATTGCTGGACAAACGCGATGCGCTCCAGGCCAAGATCGACGCCTGGCATCTGGACCGCAAGAATCAGCCGATTGATCTCGCAACCTATAAAGCTTTTCTCACGGAAATCGGCTATCTGGTTCCCGAAGGCGATGATTTCCGAATCACTACGGAAAACGTCGATCCCGAGATTGCGACCTTTGCCGGCCCACAGCTGGTCGTCCCCATTGATAACGCGCGTTATGCGCTGAACGCCGCCAACGCCCGCTGGGGTAGTCTCTACGACGCGCTGTACGGCACCGATGTCATCCCCGAAACCAATGGCGCCGAGAAAGGCACAGGCTACAATCCGGTACGCGGCGCACGGGTTGTCGAATGGGCTGCGCGATTCCTCGATCAGGCGGTCGGTCTTGCTGTCGGCAGTTATGCCGAGGTGGTTCAACTCACGCTAACGGAAGCCCACGGCAGGCGCCAACTCGTGATCACCCTTAATGATGGGCGGCAGACCAGCCTAGCTGATCCCTCCCAGTTGGTGGGCTTTACCGAAGCCAATGGCGAGCTAAGCGGTATTTTGCTACGCAACCATAATCTCCACATCGAAATTCAGTTCGACCGTAATCACCCCATCGGCAAAGTCCATCCCGCCGGGATTAAGGATGTCGTGCTCGAAGCGGCACTCACGACGATTCAAGACTGTGAGGACTCGGTTACCGCAGTGGATGCCGAGGATAAGACGCAGCTGTATCGGAACTGGCTCGGCATCATGAAGGGAACGCTGGAAACGACTTTCGGCAAAGGCGACCATAAAATAACCCGCAGTCTCAATCCGGACAGACCCTATACCGGACCGGACGGGCAAATGTTCACGTTGCCCGGTCGCAGTCTGCTACTGGTGCGCAATGTCGGCATCCATATGTACACCGATGCGGTGACGACGGCATCCGGTGATGAAATCCCGGAAGGTTTTCTAGATGCCATGATCATGTCCTTTGCTGGTCGCGGCACATAGAAGGCCAAACAAGGGGGTAGTGAACACCCGTTCCGTGCGCCTCAAGTTACCAAATCTGTCCGCGAGCGACAACCTGGGGCCGACGATTGGGAAAAAGGGGACTTCCAACGTCTGGCCGCCGCACTCTAAGCGATTGGACGACAACAGGTTGCTGCGTTTCGCAAGCGGCAGCCGGCCCGATCGGAACCGCCCACGTGGTGTGCAGAATCTGTCGGGCATGGTAGCCGGCATGTGGCGAATGAGCGTGCTAGGTGGCGACCGGGGCCGCTTCCTTGGTCGCCTCACCCGATTCACCGGTCTGGGCCTGATCCCCGGGCATGTCGGAGC
>JAAUQA010000047.1 GCA_012032855.1 Candidatus Competibacteraceae bacterium | reverse complement strand
ACTGGGAATTTAGCCGTAGCGACGAAGGAGCGTAGGTTAAATTTATCCATGTGCATTTACCTTGTTAGTGCGCGAAATATGACTTGCCGCTACACCACATATTACGCCGAGGATTGAAAAATAACCCCCTAAGGGCCACGCTTCTTTCAAAGGTGGGTAATCGTTAAATGAAGCAAGTAAAACATACACAAAAAATGCTGTAACCCCACCCAGAAAACCTACTATCAAGGGGTGATTTAAATTAAATTTTTCTAGGCTGATAATGACAAGGCTACCCAGAACAAAATTAAACGGTAATGAAAAAATAAAGCAAAAACGCTACTGAAACTGACGGCCATCGGATATACAGACCAAGTTGGCCACTTACCTTGCATCAGTAGTACAACAAAAGGCCATATTATTGGGGCAAATATGCCCGGCAGAAAACCTGAAATGGCAGTAGCATTTAATACTCTTTGCATGATCTTCTTTGCGCACTAACAGTGAAATATACAGAAATTATTAGTTTTATTTGCTATACAGAATTCTGGACAGCATTGACCTGGATTAACCTGAGCCGCAAAGTGAAAATCTGCATCTCTCACCAGCACTTTAAGCCCTCAACCCCAGCCCTTTTAAGGTGAAACCAACCATTTGAATTTTAAATATTTAATCATATTTTTAGACGTTTCTAGTGCTTGGGCCTTGTTTTGGAGGGACCGAACCCTTGTCTGAGAACCTGAAAATTCGTCCGGGACCCGCATGAAAACAGACCCGCATCAACAGTTAACAATATAAAATCATATTTATCAATTAGTTAATCCACCTTAAAAGGGCTGGCCCTCAACCCCTATTGTTCAGGCAACAAACTTTGAGGGTTCATTCCACTATTACCCAAATAACACCAACCCTTTTAGACTTTTAAATTCAACTATAAGACATGCTAAGTTATTGATCAAGTTTGTGAAATATTTCACAAAGTTGATGGCACCCAAGCCCATTTCCAGAAAAACAGAACTTCAAGATCAGACCTAACAAACAGAAACCCAGACCGCGAATGTCCCCTAATCATCAAACCAATCGACGACCTGCATAGCAAAAGCACTCATAGGCAAAGGGGTCAAGAAGCATATCGACAGCCTTCGTAGCATGGCAAAGCTTATAAAGCGCGATAGGGCAAGGTTCCTTCGTCAGCGCATCCCTACCGCGCTATGCAAACCGTTATTTTATTGATCTCTAATTCCTGTCATCCGCATGATTGAAGTTGTCCTGCGCACCCGCATGTGTGCCCTGTCAAAAGATCACTGTTCGACCTTCACCCGACCAGGTAACGATAGGTCGCCGGAAGCAACGTCGTGCACCCCGGTGACACATAGCAAAGGCGCTTCGCCTGTGACGTTGACCTGGAGTTCGGCAGTCACGGCGTCAAACGCGGTGGTTTCGGTAGCGCTGACCGGCACAGTGATTCTTGCCTTACGCCCGTCGAGAATGGGGCTCATACCCGGACTGTCGAGCGCAATCGGGAGATAAGGCGCGGTTGCCGGCAATAAATCCACGCCGGGTGACACGTCACGCACTTTCAATCCGGCACCGCAAGCCTCGTCCTTGACCAATACTACCCAGTGTGAATGCCAATCAGCCCCGTCGTTTGCCGGATCGCCATCCCGATTTTCGTCGTACAGCGGCGTATCATCGAAGTCGGGATGGGCGGTGATCGCAAGCGCGAGAATGCCGGAAGCTTTGTCGAATCCGACCGTTGCCGGATCAAGATCGGTTGGCCACACATAGGACTCCACTTTAGCGCCTTTCAATTGGCCGATGGGCATCGGTTTCACGCTGCCCGCCTCGCCAGCGACTTCCATTATAAAGGTGGTCAGACGACCGTTCGTTGTCGCTTCTGCCGTAGTGATGTCGAATGCAGGGGCGGTATCCTGATTGGTGTCGCTTTTGATACCGTGAGCACTCGCGCCTTGCGCTGTTAAACCAGCTAGTAATGACAGAAAGATGTAGTGTTTCATGAGCTTCTCCATAAAGTATCGAGTCGAAACATACTTTAAGAATTCTTCAATCGATTGGCAAGAAAATTTTGACTCGATACTACAATGCCGATAACAATCCAAGAGCACTGTTTTCATTGAGAGCAAGCTGATGATTCTAGCCGTGCGCTATCGCCACGAAAGAACGCACCCTCTGTTCGCCGAGGCGAATGCCAAGTTGCTCGGTGCCGATAGGGTGCTGACATTTACCGGCGAACCGTTTTTCAATACCTTTAGGGAGATGCTGGCTACTCTCGTCGAACAAGACGATGACCGGTTTCTCACCGTAGACGCAGACATGCTGGTCACCGACGGTGAAACTGTCCGTAGCTATCTGACCCTGGAGTACGACTACGTGGATTTTCATGTCGTTGACAAATTTCGTGGTATCCAGCAAGGCGGGCCTCACTTTTACTCAAAGCGAATGCTCCAGGCTATGGTTGAGGCACGCCACGACATTGCCCATGAACAGGAATTCATCAAACGTCCGGAGGGTTACACCAAGGGCGTTGCCCTGTACCGGAGCGGCTATAAACCGCATATCGAAAAGTCCGCTGTGGCCCATCACGATTACGCCCAGTTTCGCAGAGACTTGTTCTACAAATATCTGTATCGAGGTTGGAGAACATCACGCGAGGATGCGCAAACTTGGTTCGCACAGTGGGCTCAGGAGCAGGATGTCGATTTTCAGGTCGCCAGGGCGGCGATGGAATGGAGTTGGCGGCACCCGTTGGCGGATTTCCCCCAGGGTATTACCAAAGATCAGGTTAGAGAGCTGTTTGAGAGTCTAGGCTTTACCGAAAAACCATCCCGTGTTGGGCATTCAGAACTGCCGCCCGCTATTCAGCACGCGCTTGAGCAATCCGTTGAACTCGGCTGATAATGAGACGCCACTTTCTGCGGAGAATCAATTTGGACAACACCAACTCGGCGAATCGACACTCAGCGTGGCATGAAAAAGCCAAACACTCCGCCCCTGTCCTGCTATACCACGCCAATTTCAGTGAACCGCCTGCCGATCTGGTCGATAATCTGCACAATGTGGCTCCGGCCATCATGCATCGCCAATTGGCCATGCTGAAATCGCGTTTTCAGTTCGTGTTCGTTGACGAGCTGGCGGAAAGCGGTTGCCGTCCGGGACTGGCGGCGGTGACCTTCGATGACGGTTACCTAACTGTGCTGGATGAAGCGCTGGAGGTATTAACTGATCTCGAAATACCCTGCACGGTGTTCCTTAACGGCTGCACCTTCGACAATCGGATTTTCTGGCGGGACAAGGTCCGCTTTATCATTAACAACCAACTCGTCGCAGCTTGGAATGAGTTCACCGCCAATCGGTTTACCGTAGCCGAACAATCGTTCTATTACTCCACCAAAGATCCCGCCAACAACAGTAAAGCAATCGATCAAGTCCTTGATCAATTTCTCGCATCACAACACGTTGCGACACAGACTTTCCGCTACTGCCTGCATGAGATTAACCAGCTCAAGTCCCACCCGCTGGTCGCTTACGGCAATCACAGCCACCATCACTTCGTGCTGTCATCACTGACCGAAAGCGAGCAATATGAGGAAATACGCGCCACCCATGAGTTACTGCAGCGTATTCCCGGGATTCAAACCAGTGCTTTGTTTTCAATTCCGTTCGGAAAGCCTCGGCACTTCAACGCGGGAACGTTGCGTTGTGCGAGGGCGTTGGGCTATACGGGAGTGCTATTAAGCCGCGACCGCTTGAACTTTTCCCCGCCCGAATGGCAGGAAAACTTGCCTCTGCTGGAACGGTTTATGATGCCGACAACAGATAATTCGTTGAATAGCTGAAATCGGCTTTACGCGGAACGGAATCAGACTGCGAACTGTCAAATTACTTTGCTCAAAAACTGGGCGAATGTGGGTGCAATGCGATGATTAAGGAATACAGCCATGCCTCAGAGAAGAAACCCTTTAGCGTCCGCCCCTATTTTGCGTAAGGGCGGAGTACACCAAAAAACCAATTCCGCACAACGGAATAAAGCGAAACGTCAATTGAAGAAGGAGCTCGTTGCGGCCGCTTATCGGCCGCAACGCTCTCAATGCCTAGTCAATCAACTACTATCAACCGTATACGAGATTCGGTAACCAGGTCGCCAGCTCAGGCGCCAGCGCCAACATTCCCAACATTGCCAACTGAATCACGATAAACGGCGCAACGCCTCGATAGATTTCCATGGTCGTTACCGCTTCCGGCGCTACGCCGCGCAGATAGAACAGCGAAAAGCCAAATGGCGGAGTCAGGAAGCTGGTTTGTAAATTAATCGCAATCATCACCCCCAGCCACACCGGGTTTAAATCCATCGCCAGTAATACCGGTCCCACGATGGGCACCACCACAAAAGTGATCTCGATAAAATCGAGCACGAAGCCCAATAGAAACATCACAATCATCACCACCAACACCGCGCCGAACACCCCGCCGGGCAGATTATGGAGAATCTCGTGTACCGTATCGTCGCCGCCGAAGCCGCGAAAGACCAGCGAAAAAATCGATGCGCCGATAAAAATGAAAAACACCATGCAGGTGACTTGCACGGTACCACGCATGACTTCCCGTAAGCGGGCTAGATTGAAATAACGCCGGGTCACCGCTAAGACAATCGCGCCGATAGCGCCAACCGAGGCCGCTTCAGTCGGTGTTGCCAATCCGCCCATGATTGATCCCAGCACCGCGACGATAAGAAACAGCGGCGGAATCAATACCAGTAAAGCCCGGCGGGCTAACTCCTGCTTATTCAGTTTCTGCCGTTCTTTCTCGGGAATAGCCGGGCAGGTGTGCGGTCTGATAATCGCCGTGACCACCAGATAGGCTATGTACAGAAACACCAGCAGCAACCCCGGTATTAAAGCGCCGGCAAACAAGTCGCCCACCGAGACGGTTTCCGGCGAGTAGATGCCCATTTCAACTGCGCTTGCTGATAAGCCGAACTCAGGACATCGCCCAACAACACCAACACGATGGACGGCGGGATAATCTGCCCCAGAGTACCGGAAGCGCAGATCGTGCCGCTGGCTAGCGCCGGGTCGTAACCGCGCCGGATCATGGTCGGCAAAGACAATAGCCCCATAGTCACTACTGTCGCGCCGACAATGCCGGTGCTGGCCGCCAACAACATACCGACCACGGTGACCGAAATACCCAGTCCTCCACGCAACGGGCCAAACAGCAGGGCCATGGTATCCAACAATTGTTCAGCTACCCGGGACCTTTCCAGCATGATCCCCATAAACACGAACAGCGGTACGGCCATCAGGGTTTCGTTGGTCATGATCCCGAACAGTCGGTTAGGCATGGCTTCCAAAAAGGCAGAGTCGAACAGTCCCATCCCCATCCCGGCAAAGGCGAAGGCCAGCGCAGTACCGCCCAGTGTGAGGGCGACTGGATAGCCGATCAGCAACAGCAGACAAACGGCCAGAAACATTCCAAACGCCATCCATTCCACGGCTAGCACTCCTGTTGCGGGTTAAACCCGCGCAGGATCAGCAGGTTGCGCAACACCTCAGCGATTCCCTGCAGCACGACCATGCCAGCCATCACCAGAATCACTGATTTCAACATAAAGACCCCCGGCAACCCACCCGCTTCTCGGGAACCTTCGAAAATACTCCAGGAACTCGACACATAGTCCCAGGATACCCAGAAAATAAACCCGCAGGTCGGCAACAAAAGAAACAGAGTGCCGAATAAATTGACCCACGCTTTGGCTCTGGGCGACATTTCCCGGTAGAAAATATCGACCCGCACGTGACCTTCGTGCTTCAAGGTATAGGCCGCGCCCACCAGAAATATGACGGCATGGATATAAACGACCGATTCCTGAATATAAATTCTATTCCAATCAAACACATAACGCAGCATCACCACCACGAATTGCACCAACACCATCACCAGGGTCAACCAGGCGACACCGCGCCCGGTCCACTCGCTGATGGCGTCGATGATGTCCGTCACACGAGCCAGTTTGTACATTAGGGGATCCCTCATTTAACTGTTAAACCCACAGCTTATGCAAAGCAGGGTAATTCTCTACATGTTCACGGAGCACCCGTTTGAATTCATCGGGGTTCTTGATTTGGGTCAATTCGCCCGGCTTGGGAAAAATTGATCTTGCAGACGCGACAGCCAGAATCGCAGGGCCGCAACCCGCAACATGGTCGGCCACACCGCGTGTTCGTCGGCTTGCAGGGGACGTTGCTGATGATAGGCGGCCAAAATCGCCGTCGCCTTGTCCCATTGCAGGGAGCCATCCACTCGGGTACACCAGTCGTTGACGGTGACGGCGAGGTCATACAACAGCACCCCGTGGCAAGCGTAATAGAAATCAATGATTCCGGTTAGTTGGTCACCGCAGAACAGCGCGTTGTCGCGGAATAGATCGGCATGAATCACGCCGGACGGATAACCCGCTCGACTGTAGTGTGTTTGAAAGTTTAATTCAGCGCGCAACAAGTCCGCATTGTCGCCGGTCATGCGGGTCAGTAGCCGCTCGCCGATGGTTTGCCGCCAGTCCGGGCCACGGGTATGTTCGCGGCGTAAGGGAAAATTTTGGCCGACTACATGCAGTTTTCCCAAGTTTGCGCCGACCTCTCGACATTGACTCAGGTTGGGTTGTTCGACGCTGACCCCCTCCAGCCGTTGCACCAAGGCTAAAGGTTTGCCTTTAAACGTACGCCAATAACTGCCGCTGCGATCTGCCAATGGATGAGCGCTAGGTACCTCCCGTTCGGCTAAGAAGGCCATCAGTTCCAGATAATAGGGCAGATCAGCAAAGCCGATGGACTCGAATATCGTCAGCACAAAGCGACCGGCGGTGGTGGTCACAAAAAAATTGCTGTTTTCGATTCCCGCGCTAATCCCCTGATAATCGACTAGCTCGCCCAGTTCGTATTCGCGGAGTAATTCTTCCAACTCATGGGGTTCGACTTTGGTATAAACCGACATAGCGTAGCGATCCAGCTACAACGCTGATTGGTCAGCCTGCGGCTGACTCACCAACTTAAAATCACCCACGCCGGCACAGCTAAACCATCATCCAGGTCATTGTAACGGGTTTCCAGATCGCCATCGCCGTCAGTATCGACCAGGAAGTAAGGGAATCCCTTACGCGGTACGACTTTGACCATATACAGTTTGTTATTGATGCGATACTCCTGAATCAGACCGCCTTCAGTACGCCGAATCGTCACTTGGGGGACTTGCAGATTCTCGTCGTCGGTAGTTCCTTCGGGAGCGCCGTCGGGGACCGGCTCCAGTTCGGGTGGCAGGGGTTGGGCGCTAGCGACGCCCAAGCTAAACAACAATACGAGCAGCATTACACGCATGGCGATATCCTATGTGTGAGCCTACAGTTCCAGGAGAGTGCGTTGTTCTTCGGGGGAAGGTTTAATCGGACAGCCTTCATTGCTGATAAAGATAGCATCCACCGCACTGTGTTGGGATGGGAATATCTACATCTTGCATAGACCACAATCATGACTCAAAGTATTGGCGGCCCGGCCATGGCCGCAAAGCTGTCCACTAGATGATCAATCAAGGCACGAATACGTGCCGTTAAGTGGCGACTGGGGGGATAAACAGCGTAAAGCCCGATTGCGGCAGCTTCTTGATCCTCGAACAACAGCTTGAGTTCCCCACTGTCAAGAAACGGCTCCACAACATACAGCGGACCCATTCCAATGCCTAAGCCACCTGCTGCCATCTGTGCGATAGCGCGGGGGGCGTTGGCATGAAATGAACCGCCGACCCGATATGAAACCAACTTGCCGTCGATACAAAATTTCCAATGTTCCGGGTCGACTGCGGTCATCTGTAGCAAGCAGTTATAGTTAGACAGTGCATTGGGATGAATGGGTTCTCCTTTTCTCGCCAAATAGTCCGGTGACGCAAAAACGACAACGCGCATGCTCAACAGTTTGCGGGCAATAAGACTAGAGTCTGCTAAAGCGCCGAAGCGGACCGCAAGATCAAACCCTCTTTCAATCAATGAGATCCATTGGTCTGAAAGGTGTAGATCGATCGATACCTTAGGGTGTTCCAGTTGAAAAGGCCGAATCGCATCAACCAGTTTAGAACTGCCAAATGCGGTTGGGGCGGTAATGCGGATGGGTCCGGCTAATTCTGCTTGGCGCTCCTGTACCAATCCCTCCAGCTCGTCGAGTTGGTCCAATAGCGGCACACACCGTTCGAAATAAGCTTGGCCTGTCTCGGTTAGGGTCACACTGCGCGTGGTTCGGTTGAATAACTGAGCACCCAGCCGTTCCTCAAGCTGACGCACGTATTTACTGGCCAACTTGGTGCTTATCCCCAACTGCTTTGCACCGGCAGTAAAAGATTTTTGTCCGGCGACCGCTACATAAGTCCGCATGCCCTCGATAGTGTCCACAGCATTTTCTCTCTAAAAGTCACTATTATCGCCATAGTGTACATTATGTTTCCCTAGAAAAGTCTATTGTCTTCATATTGTTCGCCAACTATAGTCTTCTTCGACAGCAAAAAACCGAACCACCCAATGCTTAGAGAAATTGACCATGTCACAGGCTATCCGTATTCACAGTTTTCCCCTGTCCGGCCACGCGCACCGCGTCGTGTTGTTCGCCAGTTTGGCCGGCATCGCCCATGAAATTATCAATGTTGACCTAGCTGCCGGTGAGCACAAGCAACCTGCGTTTCTTGCGCTCAACCCAGTGGGCCAGGTCCCGGTCATTGAGGATGGTGATGTGGTTGTTAGCGATTCGAACGCTATTCTGGTTTATTTGGCGCGAAAATATGCCCCGTCTTTCATTCCTCAAGACCCCAAGCTTGAAGCCGAGGTGCAAAAATTTCTCACCCTGGCTGCCGGTGAGATTGCCTTTGGTCCGGCGGCGGCCCGCCTTATTACCGTTTTCAACGCACCGCTTGACGCTGAATTTGCCAAGGCAACCGCTGACAAGGTCTTAACCAAGCTTGAGAATCACTTGGAAGGCCGTGAATTCCTGGTTGGGGACAAGCCGACGATTGCCGATGTCTCTCTTTACAGCTACACGGCTCATGCGCCTGAAGGCAATGTTTCGCTGGAACCGTACCCGAACGTGCGCCGCTGGTTGGCCAATATTGAAGCCTTGCCAGGCTTTGTGCCGATGCCAGCGACAAAAGTTGGCCTGGCTTCATAGCGATAGCGGAGGAGTGAATGCAAAACGAAACCCAGCAAGATGCGCAAACTTCACCCTTCCACAGCGGCGAGCAAGCACTCCAAACGCGGACCGGCAAGCGTGAAGTCATGGAGAGTTTTGGACGTCGTGCGATACGCTCGTATATGCCCGAGCAGCATCGTGAGTTTTTTGCTCAGCTGCCTTTTCTGGTCGCCGGCAGTGTCGATGAAAGCGGTTGGCCGTGGGCGTCAATCCTATCTGCTAAACCCGGCTTCATGAATTCGCCCGACCCGACCACGCTACAGGTAAATGCTGCTGCTCCGAAAGGCGACCCGCTGGCGGCTGCACTAGCAAAAACCGGCACTCCGCTGGGATTACTCGGCATCGAAATGATGACCCGCCGTCGCAATCGGTTGAACGGGCGTATTGCTAAAACAGGCCCTACCGGTTTTTCCCTCACGGTGGATCAATCGTTCGGCAACTGTCCGCAATACATACAGCACCGCACCGTTGACTTTGTCCGTGAGCCGGGGAATGCGGAAGAACCGAATAACGCCACAGCATTGGCGAAATTAGATGACGAAGCCCGTGCCCTCATCAGCAGCGCGGATACGTTTTTCGTGTCCAGTTTCGTGCAACCCAAGGATAGGCCCGACATTGAGGGCGTTGACGTCTCCCACCGTGGCGGACGACCGGGCTTTGTCAAAGTGGCGGGCGAGACGCTGACTATTCCTGACTATGCAGGCAACTTCCTCTTCAACACGCTCGGTAACTTTCTGGTCAATCCAAAAGCCGGTTTGATCTTTATTGACTTTGCCACCGGCGACCTCTTGCTGTTGACCGGCACTGTCGAAATCTTGTGGGAAGATGAGCCGGAAGTCAGCGCGTTTAAAGGCGCAGAACGCGCGTGGCGTTTCACGGTTGATCACGGCGTCAGGTTAAAAGACGCGCTACCATTTAGGACAAGCTTTGAAGAGTACTCACCCAACACGCTCATTACCGGCGATTGGGCCGAAACAACCGCAATACTGGCCGCCGAAGCGAAACGACAGGCTTGGCGCCCCTATCGGGTGACCCGTGTTGAAGACGAGAGCACGGTTATCCGCTCATTCTATTTGGAGCCGATTGATGGGGATGGTCTGCTGCCGTTCGAAGCCGGACAATTTCTAACCATCCGGGTTACCCCGGAAGAGACCGAAAAACCGCTCATCCGCACCTACACGACATCGTCGGCTCCGGGGGATTCGTATTATCGCATCTCGGTCAAGCGGGAACCGCAGGGTCACATTTCGAACCATTTGCATGACACGTTGAAGCCGGGCAATGTGATTGAAGCCAAGGCGCGCGCGGAAACTTTTTCATTGATGCGGCTGAGACCCGCCCCGCTGTCCTTATAGCCGGTGGGGTAGGCATCACGCCGATGATGTCGATGGCGTCGCACATCGCAAACGAAGGACTGCGTACCCGCCATACTCGACCGCTGACCGTATTTCACTCGACCCAAACAACCGACCAGCGCGCGTTTGCTAATGCCTTCCGCACCCTGGAGCAAAGAACCAACCATATCATTCGGTATTATTCGTTTGTCTCCCGGATGGCAAAAGGCGAAAAACCGGGCGTCGATTTCAACGGAACGGGACACATCACCGCCGATACTCTTCGCCAATTCTTGCCCCTGGATGATTATGATTTTTATCTGTGCGGCCCACCGCCATTTATGCAGGCGCTTTACGATATTCTGCGCGGTCTGGGCGTGCGTGACGTGCGGATTTTCACAGAAGCCTTTGGGCCCGCCTCACTAACCCGCCGAGCGGACGAAGGTGCAACACCGGCTAAACCGGTGGAAGAGGCCGATCAGGCGATAATCAAATTCGCCCAATCCGGCTTTGAACAGCACTGGAATACAGGCGATGCGACCATTTTGGAAACTGCCGAAGCACACGGCCTGACACCCGAATTCGCTGCCGCACTGGTATTTGTGGCACCTGTGCGGTGAAGTTGAAATCAGGTTCGGTGGCTTATCGTACCCAACCCACTGCCGCCCGTGCCGCGGACGAAGCATTGATCTGCTGCGCGGTGCCCGCCAAGGGAACAGATACTGTGGAGATCGATCTGTGACGCGGCAACAGGATACCGATAAACATTTGGCTTCCTCCCCCTGCGTCCGATAGACTTTCCAGCGTTTGAGCGGTTTTCCGGATACCAATTTTCACTAGTGCGGATGCCTGTTGATCGGAGTGCCGGCGCCGCTCAAGGGTGCTGTCCTGCACCCATTCGCTACGCACGCTTCCTTGCGTGCTGCTTATGGCACATCCGCTCAACTTGTCGGCAATCTGGAGTCCGGAGTAGAAAATTATGACGCAATGCCTGTTACTGGTAGATGGAGCAGCCTATCTACACCGCGCCTTCAATGCACTGCCCCCGTTGAACAACAGTGCTGGCGAACCGACCGGTGCGCTGTTCGGGGTCGTCAACATGTTGCACAAGCTGATGCAGGAATACCCATCGGCCCACATGGTGATCGTGTTCGACGCGCCTGGAAAAACCTTCCGGCACGAATTGTATTCCGAATACAAAGCCCACCGCCCGCCCATGCCGGAGGATTTGGCCGCTCAGATCGATCCGTTTCGCACCATCGTCACTGCATTAGGCTTGCCTTGGTTGCAAGTTACCGGGGTAGAGGCGGACGATGTCATCGGCACCTTAGCGGTGAAAGCAGCCGAGCAGGAGTTGCAGGTTATTATTGCCAGCGGCGACAAAGATTTGGCGCAATTGGTCAAT
>JAAUQA010000405.1 GCA_012032855.1 Candidatus Competibacteraceae bacterium | reverse complement strand
ATCACGCTCGCAGGCACATCTTGTGGATTCAGTGCCTCGCCGTTCTCCTGACAGGGCGTTTGTCGATAGCTGATCCGGCCGTCGGGCTCGGTACATTTATATATGGTGGCGGATGCATTGAGACTGCTTAAAAGCAATAAACTGGTTGTAATCCACTTCATAGAACCTCCCATCACGAGCCGTAACCGCATCTCACCATGCAGGCCCATTTCCGGCATCACTCCGTCCACCGCGCTGTTGATACTGGTATAGGAATTTACGCCGCAGCAATCCGCCGGGATCATCCGGGATGCGTCTTAACCATTGTTCCATCGCCCGTTGTTCCTCACCACTCAGGGATTCGGCTGTTAGCGCGTCTAAATCGCCCTGCTTATCCTCAGCCTCATCCTGCGATTCGGCAAGTTCGGTAGCTTGCGCCTGCTGTTCCTGTTGGTCTGGTTCATTATTCGACGGATTTTCAGGGGCTGTTGCTTGTTGGGTGTCCTGCTGGTTGAATGAGTCGCCCTGCTGTCCAGCGGCATCTTGCTGGGGTTGACCTTGCTGATTTTCAGCAGATTGCTGTTCATCATCCGTTTCTGCGTTTTCTCCGTCGGTATTTTGCTGATTCTTAGAATCCTGGCCAGTCTGCTGCGACTTATCTTGCTGCTCTTGCTGGTTTTGCTGGTTTTGGTTTTGTTGCCCGTCCTGGGATTGGTTTGGCTGGGACTGCTGCTGTTTCTGCAACTCTTCCACGGTTTTGCGATTGAACGCCGCGTCTTCCATGCCCGGTTGTTTCGCAAGCGCTTCATCGTAAGCGTCGAGCGCTTCCTGGAAGCGCCCCAAGCGGGCCAGCGCGTTGCCCCGGTTATAGGCTGCGTCCGCGCTCTGAGCCTGCTCGAATTCCGCCAGGGCTTGTTCGTAGCGACCGGCGCGATAATGAGCGGCGCCGCGTTGGAGCGGGTCCGGGGCCAACCGGGCAGCGCGGTCGGCTTCACCTTCCGTTAGAGCACGGGCCGCCTGCTGATCGCGCCGGGCCCATAAATCATCCCATCCGAACGCCCAAGCGGGTGTCGGTGCGGATACTATCCCTATGCACAGCAGAGCCAGCAGCAACCAACCCCGTCTGAATGCTAATGCAGCCAACGGCAATAACAACAGAACTAACCAAGGACCTCGTTCCCGCCAATGGCTGGTTTGCACATCGGTCTGTTCGGTGACCGCATCCAACGGTAGTGTGCGGGTATCGACCAATAGCGTATCCAGATCGGCGGCATTATCCAGACGCAGCGTGGCATAACGACCGCCGCCCGCATCAGCCAGCGCGTGTAATTCGGTGGGTTGCAACTGAGATACGACGATAGCACCAGTTGCATCCCTGATGAATCCGCCCTGATTATCAGGTAATGGGGCACCTGCCGGGGTGCCCACACCTAATACGGAGACGGTATAACCGGCTAGGCGGGCTCGTTTAGCCGCGGACAGCGCGGACTCGCCGCTGCTGCCATCCATAATCAACAGAATTTGGCCCCGTTCGACGCCGGCCTGTTTCAATAGTCCTTGCGCCTTGTTCAAGCCTAAATCCACCCGACTGCCCTGAATGGGCATAATATCGGGCTCTAACACCCCAAGTTGGGCTATGAGGGTATCCGCATCCCGGGTCAGTGGCGCTACTACAAAGGCATCGCCGGCAAACACCACCAACCCGGTTTGCCCTTCCCTGCTGCGGCGTAAAATATCCGCCACTTTAAAGCGGGCTTGTTCCAGACGCGACGGTTTCAAATCAGCCGCGCTCATAGAACGGGAGAGGTCTAAAACCACCACGCGGGCATCCAGGGCTCGGTAAACCGGTTGCGGGCGCTTATCCCAAGCCGGATTAGCCAACGCTAACACCGCGACCAACCAGCCGCAGGCCAGCAGCCACACCGGCCGACGGCTGGCTTGAGCTCCTTTGTTCACCAGCAGAACCTGCAACAAATGCGCATCGCAAACCCGCCGCCAAGCGCTGTCGCCGCGCTCGCTGTGATGAATTGCCCACAACAACGCCCCCAGCGGAATCAGGGCGAATAACCATTCGGGCTGCAGAAACTGAAATTCAGTAAGCATGGCGTTCCTTACCCAACAATACGTTTAACCATCTGCCTACCGGCAATGCCAGCAACACGCTGAACAGCAGCGCTGCTGTCAACGGCCAAGCATATAACTCCTTTACCGGGCGGAACGTGTCTTCGTCTTGTGCCACCGGCTCCAGTTTGTCCAATAATCGGTAGATTTCGTTCAGACCCTCAATATCGCGGGCGCGGAAATAACGACCGTCGGTTTTTTCAGCTATGGCTTGCAAGGTTTCCTCGTCCAATTCCGCCGAGGGATTGACGCGGCGCGTGCCGAAAAAACCCGGTATCAACAGATCGTCGGCGCCTACCCCGATGGTATAAACCCGCACCTTTTCCTGAGCGGCTAGATCGGCCGCTTTGAGCGGATCGACCGAGCCGGCGGTATTAGCGCCGTCAGTCAACAAAATCAACACCCGATCTTGTTCGGACTGATCGCGCAACCGTTTGATGGCCAGCCCGATAGCATCGCCGATAGCGGTTTCCTTGCCGGCCAGTCCGATGGCGGCATCAAAGAGCAGATTGCTCACGGTTAACCGATCAAACGTGAGCGGGGTCTGCAAATACGCCCGACTGCCGAACAGAATCAGACCCAAGCGGTCACCGACCCGCCGTTCAATGAATTCCCCGGCTACCGCCTTAACCGCTCTAAGCCGATCCACTTGACGGTCTTTGAGTACCATATCGGGGGTTTCCATACTGCCGGAAATATCCACCGCGAGGAGCACATTGCGGCCGCTGACCGGGAGATTGATCGGTTCGCCGATGAACTGCGGGCGGGCACCGGCGATCACCAACAACACCCACGCCAGGGTTGCTAAAGCCAAACGACGCCGAGAACGTCTTACCGTCACACGATCTGTTGCGGTTCCGATGGCGTTATAAAACGGCACGCGTAACGCTGGGCCTTCCTGAACTGCTGCTTTAGGCAACAGCCAAGCCGTAATTAACGGCAGGGGCAACACCAGCAGAACAATCGGCCAAGCCAGCTCCAGACTCATTGCAGCGTGCTCCTCAGGTATTTTTCTGCAGCCAATCTTGCGCCAACAACGTCAGCGCATCCGCTTCCAAGTTGACCTGAAGCGCATAGGGGCCTTCAGCCAAAACCCGTCCGGGACCTTGCCGAAAACGGCCTTCGCCACCGGTCCTATCCAGGAACGCTAACCAGTCTGCCCCGTTCAAGCCGGCGACCTGCTGGCGGGGAAACCGGTTTAGCGCGACACGGCGCAGCAGCATGGACACCTCCGCCGCAAAGCGAGGCGCATCTTGAATCGCGTAGTTGTCGCGCGCCACGTACAATGCGGCGATAATAGCCCGCTGACGCCGGTGGCGGCGATAATAGCGAATAGCGATTCGAAGGAGCAAAGCGACTAAGCACACTACCAGCAGCGCTAATACCCACCAACCGGGTGCCGGGGGCCAGACCGTAGGCCACGGCGGCAGATGGATGTCGCGCAATTGTGCCAACGGATCACTATTCACTCGGCGATCCTCTACTGATAAACCCGCCTGTACCGGCCAGTTCTCGCTGCAGGCGTTCTGCAACATCGTCGGTGGTGTGCAGACGGAATAACGGGATGCCGTATTTTTGCAACAACCCCTTTACTGCTTGCCGGTGAGTTGCAAAATGGTTGCTGTAACCGGTTCGTGAAGACGGAGACGCGGTATCCAGAATGCGAGTTTGCTGTCCATCGCTGATGCCGTAACGACCGGGCGGCGGGGCGTGTAGTTCCAGGGGATCGATAATGTGACAAGCCAACACATCGTTGTGCCGACGCAGTTGCGCCAACGATTGTTCGCTGTCCGCATCCAGCGCATAGAAGTCGCTTAACAACACCAGCAAACTGCCGGGTCGAGCCACCCGCCGTAAACGCTT
>JAAUQA010000046.1 GCA_012032855.1 Candidatus Competibacteraceae bacterium | reverse complement strand
CGCCACTGCATCCGGACCGTATTCGGCAATCACCTGTTGAAAACCGTCTGCGACTGCGGTCAGTGCCTGATCCCAGCCCACTTGCCGACCCTGAATCTGCGGATACAGCAAGCGATTCTCCAGACTCAGGGTATCGCCGACCGCTGCGCCTTTCGAACATAACCGGCCAAAATTGGCAGGGTGCTGTTTATCGCCAACAAATTGAATCGAAGCGTGGTCCTGGGTGGCCGTGATACCGCATCCCACCCCGCAATAGGGACAGGTGGTCCGGATTGAGGTTGTCATATTAATTAGCTCCTGCTCAGGCGGCTTGCTCAAGGGGGCCGAACATCAGTTCATCGCGCCAGGCAGCTACATCGGTGCCGTCCTTTAATAAGTTGAGATACCAGCCGCTGGCACGGGCATCGCCGATTAACACCACCCCGACCAAGCGGATCGCGCCATCCGACTCGGTGCGTAGCACTAATTTTTTGTAAATACCCGCCGCCGGATCACGTAACACCAAGGTCTCGGTGATGCTCGTCTCGTCCGCACTATGCGCTTGGAAATCCCCGGCAGAAAACACATCAATACCGGTGACTTTCAAAGTAGTGGCGGGAATCGCGCCGGTGAATTGCGCATCGGTTTTTCCGGCCAATCGTTCAGCGAACACCTGCGCCTGATCCCATAACGGCGCTACCAGACCATAGCACTGGCCGCGATGTTGAACGCATTCACCGACCGCATGGATACGTGGATCGCTGGTCTGCAAGGCATCGTTGACGATAATGCCGCGTTCGCACTGCAGGCCGCTCTGTCGGGCTAATTCGATGTCGGGACGAACGCCGACGGCCATGACGACTAAATCAGTGGGCAACACCCGACCATCGTTGAGTTGAACCGCATTGACCTGATCCTGACCCAACAGAGCTTCCGTCTGCGCGCCCAGCGCCAGTTCAATACCGAGTGTACGCAGATGATCGGCGAGTAAGCAGGCCGCCGGTTCATCCAGCTGACGTTCCAATAGATGCGGTTGCAAATGCACCACGGTGACCGCCATCCCTTGCTTATGTAATCCGTAAGCCGCTTCCAGACCCAGCAAACCGCCGCCGATAACGACCGCCCGCCGACGCTGCGCAAAGCTTGCCGCCAACATGGCGCTGACGTCATTAATGGTGCGAAAACTCAGCACGCCCGGTAAACCAGAGCCCGGTAACGGCAACATAACGGGAACAGAGCCGGTGGCTAGCAGCAATTCCTCATATTGGACGCTAACCCCCGCAGCGTTCCATACCCGGCGGCGGGTGCGGTCAATAGCGACTACCGGACTGCCAGTATGCAATTCAATACCGTGTTGGTCATACCAGGCCGGTTGGTGCAAGATGATTTCATCCAGGGTTCTTTCGCCGGCTAGTAGCGGAGAAAGCTGGATACGGTTGTAATTGCCGTGCGGTTCGGCACCGAATACGGTGATCGCATAGCGGTTGGGTGCACGCTTGAGCAGTTCTTCCAATGCGCGCATACCAGCCATGCCGTTACCAACCAGCACCAGCCGAGGTTTTGTCTGATTGAGCGTACAAGTCATCGGATGCCTCGTTCAGTCGGTGATTAATTGGGCCAATTGGCGAGGAGATACCCGATAATCCTCAATCGCAAAGCTTTCGAGATAAACCGGCAATACATTCGGGTCGAAACAAGCGCTGTCGATAAACCGATCTGCCCCATTGCAATGGGCGTCACATCCTCCAATAACCAACCGGCATCATGCTCGCCTTCGGTTTTGAGATCTGATACCGGGCAAGGGATGTCCAGACTATCTGCCACTGCGCGATATATATCCGCCCGATAGACTCGCCGCGCGACCGCATGGAGATCCAACGCCATGCGTAATTGCCCCCAACGATACATTTGAGTGAGAAACCACAGCGCGTGCGAAGTCCAGGGATAATTCGCGGCATAGCGGTGAAACACGTTGAAATCGGGTAATGACTGCTGATCCTCATCGGCAGCATAACGATAGCGTCCGCATAACCCAGCCTCAATGACTGCCGCCGGCGCATCAACGTATTCATGCCTAGCGAGAATGGCAGCCGCTTCGGATCGATTATCCGGCTGATCCAACCAACCGGCAGCTTCCAACAGCGACAGCAGGACAGCGCGATGAGTCTGTGGATGATGCTCCGCCCACTGTTCTGTGACTCCAAATACTTTTTCGGGGTGGTTATTCCAGATTTGATGGCTAGTCACCAACACCCGTCCCAAACCGGCTGTCACTGCTTGCGTGTTCCACGGCTCACCGACGCAATAACCGTCGATCATCCCTGCCGCTAAGTAACGCACCATCTGCGGCGGTGGTATCACAATCAGGCTTACATCCCGGTCGGGATCGATTCCGGCGCTGCTCATCCAATAGCGCAATAAATAATTGTGCGAGGAAAAGGGAAAGACCATTGCGAACGTCATGGGCTCCCGACCGGCAGCCTGACGCTGCTTGATGATTTGGGCGAGCACCTGAGCGGTTTTCAATGGTTCCAAGCCGGGTGACCCGAACTGTTCCATTTCGCGGAACAACTCATTAGAAACGGTGACAGCGTTACCATTCAGCCCAAGACTAAATGCAGTCAGCATCGGTACTGGCGGAGCACCTACCCCGAGACTGGTAGCCAAAGGCATAGCGGCAAGCATGTGTGCGCCATCCAGCAATCCATAACTCACCTTGTCCCGAATACTAGCCCAGGAGTTTTCTCGCACCAGCTCTACATTCAGGCCATATTTTGCAAAAAACCGTTTTCCTGAGCGATGACCAACGGCGCACAGTCAGTGAGGGGAATGAACCCGAGTTGTAATTCGGTTTTCTCTAGTGTGCCTGCCGGATTTGCCACATCAGAATGAGTTGTTTGCGTCACGATCACCGTCTCCGCACCGGAAATGTTCAAAAAAAACGCTCAAAAAAAAACGTCTACCCCTGGTGCGCAAGCACACTGGGATAGACGTCGTTGTCGGTTGGCAGCCGCCGTTGGCTGCTATGGCAATTGCCCGCCGGTTGGGGCGGGGTTATATGCCTCTATGCTACATCTTTAGCAAGAAGCGTACCGATCGCCAATCGTGGGTTTACCCATCTGAAATAAATAGATTTTTACCATTACCCAAAACTACCGCAACAAAACCAAAGGTGAGATTCCGCCTCAGAGTTGGGCAACAGGATTCCGGATTGCTTTATCTGGAAGCATGGCTCCCCGACCTATTAATAACGCTCAAGCCAACAATTCCATGACGGCAATGACGTTGCGCGCCACCTCGCCGATCCGCTGATTACGATCCATCGCCAATTTACGCAGTGATTGATAGGCATCTTGTTCACTTAAGTTCTTATGTTGCATCAATAAGCCCTTGGCTTTGTCGACCAACTTGCGCTCAGCTAGGCGGGTTTTGGTTTCGTCCAATTCATGCCGTAATGCCTGGAATTCGCGGAACCGGGCGATAGCCACTTGCATGATGGATTTTAGGCGTTTGGGATTAACCTCATCGACGACATAAGCGCTTACACCAGCCCGCATGGCCGCGGCGATAGTTTCGTCATCGCTGCATTCGGCGAACATCACGATAGGTTTGGGTTGGTCCCGGTTTAATAGGCGCAGATGCTCTAAGGTGTCGCGATCCGGCGATTCCATATCGATCAATATAATATCGGGTTTGATCTCGTCCACTTGGCTCATGATATCGGCGCCGTTGGCTACCCGAACGATGACCTCGTAACCGTTATCGTACAGGGCTTGCTCCAGAATAGCAGAACGCCCCGGCGATTGATCAATGAGCATGACGCGGAAAGATGACATGAGTCGGATAGTTACCCACCTTAGCTTGCATAAGAGGGCATTTTGCAATTTATATGCCGTCGAAGCCGGGCCAAGGATTAACTGAAGTCAATAAAGTAGTTCAGCCATAATAGAACTACTTATCTCGCCAGCTGGCGACGGGTTATAGACGTTCGAAATAGTGATAGATAGCAGCGCACCAAACCTGTGCGACTGCAGTTCTGGTAGGAAAGCAGAGCAGCCGATTGGATTCTGCTGCTCTGCTTTGGGTACAGATGTTTAACGAATCTCCCTGGTCCTACGCATTAAAATAAAACCTATCAAGCCGATCAATAGCAACAGGCCCCAGACTTCTAGATCTGGTATGTTTTCGGGTTCTATCGGTGGAAGCGGATTAATGATGAACAGCGTGGCACTGGCTGGCCCGCCTTCACCCACCGAGGAGCTTAGAACATCGACAACGCTGGTGTACTGGCCTACTGCATTGCCGGTAACCTCAACCTGCACCGCGCAAACTCCACCCGCGTTGACCGTGCCACCGCTGAAACTGATGACGCCGGTTCCTACCACGGCAGTCAGGGTGCCTCCACTGCAAGTCGTCGAAGCCCTGCTCGTAACGGCAGCCGAGGCGTTAGCCGGATCGGCAATCACTAGCCCTGACGGCAGATTCTCGGTAAACGCTAAATCCGAAGCGGCAACGGTGCCCGTCGTATTATCAATGGTAAAGGTCAAGGTGCTGACGCGACCGGGGAGTATTTGGCCTGGAGCAAAATTCATCCTGAAACCGATCGTCCCAGTATCGACTGTCAAAGTGGCGGTAGCCGTCCCGCTATTACCCGAGGATGACGTCAGATCGTCACTGGTATTCACCAATGTGCCAGCTGCACTGCCGATCACGTCGACTTGCACCATGCAACTAGCCCCGGCAGCTGCGGTGCCGCCGGTATAATTGATCACGCTGGTTCCAGCAGCGGCAGTAATCGTACCGCCAAGGCAAGTCGTCGAGGCGTTCGGCGGCGTCGCGACCATTACTCCAGCAGGCAGATTATCGGTGAAATCCAGCCCGGTTGCCGCTACCGTGCTGGCCGTATTGTCGATGGTGAATGTTAGGGTGCTGACACCACCGGGAATAATCTGATTCGGAGCAAAACTCTTGCTGAAATCAGGCGGTGGAATTACCGTCAGGGTGTCGGTGGCTGTTCCGCTATTGCCCAACGATGACGTCAGATCACCGCTGGTGTTCGTCGGTGTGCCGGCAGTAGTAACAGTCACGTCAACCACCACCGTACAAATAGCTGCTGTTCCTACCGTCCCGCCGGTGTAACTGACTACGCCACTTCCCGCCACTGCGGTAAGCGTGCCGCCGGTGCAAGTCGTCGAGGCATTGGACGGCGAGGCGATCTGCATCCCGGTTGGCAGGTTGTCGGTAAAATCCAAACCTGTCGCAGCAACCGTACTGCCGGTGTTATCAATTGCAAATGTCAGGGTGCTGATGCCGCCGATCAGTGTCGGATTCGGTGCGAATGCTTTACTGAAACCGGGCTGTGGATTAGCCGTCAAGGTATCGGCAGCCGTGCCACTATTACCCGAAGATGAGGTTAAATCACCGCTGGTATTGATCGACGTACCGGTGGCATTAGCGGTCACGTCAACTTGCACGGTACAACTGGCCCCGGCTGCCACGGTCCCGCCGCTGTAACTGACAGTCCCGGAACCGGCTGCCGCCGTAATCGTACCGCCGGTGCAGGTTGTCGAGCTATTCGGTGGCGTTGCGACCACCAACCCGGCCGGTAGATTGTCGGTAAAATTCAGACTGCTGGCGGCCAGAGCGCTGGCCGAATTGTCAATGGTGAAAGTCAGCGTGCTGGTCTGGCCCACGCCAATGAAATCCGGCCCAAAGCCCTTGGCGAAGGTGGGAGGCGGTTCAATAACTAGGTCAGCGATGGCCGGCCCGGCAGTGAACAGACTATCCCCCGAGAAAAGATCGCTGGAGGTGTTCAAAAAAGTGCCCGTCGTGGCGGTTAGAGGGACTTGCAGGGTTACGGGAAAACTGCATGATCCGCTAGCCGGTAAACTGCCGTCGGTGAGCGTCAGCAGCGACGTTCCCGAAAGCACGGAACCCGCGCCGCAGACATCGTTCATTGGCAAGCCGGTAGCCACCAAACCCGGAATCACCGCATCGAGATCGTCCGAGAAAGCAATGCCTGAGACGGGGTTGGCATTAAGATTTTGAATGGTAAACGTCAATAACGCCGTGCTGCTTGCGGCAACAGGGCCAGCGAATGCTTTGCTGAAAGCCAGCTGATTAGCATTGACGGTCAGCACATCGGTGGCTGGGTCAAGAGTGACTGACGAACCGCCGATGGTGGCGGTCAAATCGCTGGTTGAATTGGAGTAGGAGCCACTCGCGGTTCCGACAGGGACTTGGAGCGTAACGCTGAAAGAGCACGATGTTCCAGCAGTTAAGCTACCACCGATGAAGGTTAAAGAGCTTGTCCCGACAATCAAGGAACCGGCACCGCAGGGATTAGTGGGCAACGGCGCAACTGCGACCAATCCAGGGAGCACACTACTCAAGCTATCGGTAAAGAAAATGTCGGTAGCATCCAGGCTAGACGCATTCTCCAGCGTGAATTCCAGAGTGACGGCACCACCAGGAATCACCGGGTCGTCGGTAAACGACTTGGTGAGGCTGAGTCCGGCGATTTGAAGATCGTTCTGGGCTGGATCCCCCGTAACCGTCTCGCCCGAGACAGTCGCTGTGACATTCGATGTGGTATTGGGGTAATTGCCGGGGAGAACGCCCGGTGGTGTCTGAAGGGTAACGTTAAAGGTACACGTTTCCCCCGCCGACAAGTTACCGCCAGTAAGACTTAAATTGGTCGTTCCACTGATTTGTGAACCGGTGCCACAGACATCGTTTTGCGGCAAGCCGATTGCCGAGAGGCCGGCCAACGTAGCGTTCAAATCATCGTTAAAAGTGATAGCGGAGGCTGCCAAGGTCACATCCTGAGTCCATCGCTTCACCAACTCCTGGTGCGCTCACAGTAAACTCCAAAGTCACAGGAGCGTTGGGTAAAACCGGATCGTCGGCAAACGATTTCGACAGAGTGGGCGCGGGGAGAACCTGGAGCGCATCGCTGGCCGGTTTTCCTACCTGAGACACGCCATTCACTGTGGCGGTAATATCGCTGGTGGTGTTATCCAACAAGCGATTGCCAACACCGTCAACGACATCTAGCATGATCGAAAAGGTACAAGACGCACCCGGTGTCAGGGTGGCGTTCGATACTGTCAGCCGGGCTGGCGTGGCGCCACAGGGGAAGCAGGGCGGATTGGGATCGAATAGCGGGGTGAAGGTTGCTGTTGAACCCGCACCGCAGAAACCATTTGCTGGAATAGCAGTCCCGGTCTGTAACTCGACTGGGAAATTATCCTGGAATGTAATGTTGGTCGCGGTTGATGTCGAGCTGTTATTGGTGATGGTGAATTCAAGCTCGCTGGTGCCGCCGGCTCCCACCGGGTTGTCCAAAAATGTCTTGGTTAAAGATATATCCGTGATGAACAACGTTTCCGTTGCAGCTTGGCCGACGACGCCCATGCCGCCGACATCCGCCGTGATGGTGCTGGTGGTGTTGGGATAGGCTCCACCGGCAGCAACGGCAGATACTTGCAGTTCAACGCTGAAGGTGCATGACTCTCCCGCAGTGAGATTGCCGCCGGTAAGACTCAGCAAACCGGTTCCGCTCAATGTCGAACCCACACCACAGACATTGCTGGCCGGCAAACCAGTGGCGACCAGGCCCGACAGTGTGGCGTCCAAATCATCGGTAAAACTGATATCGGTGGCCGAAGTTATTGCGGTCGGCGTTGATGATCGTAAATTCAAGCGCCACGGTGTCACCCGGGCTGACCGGATCATCGGTGAAGGATTTGCTGAGAATCAGCGTGTCGCCCGTGACCGTAAGCCTGGCGCTGGCTTTGCCGCTGTCCCCTGCACTCGTACTCAGGTTGCTTGTCACATTGTCGAAGGTATCGACGCAATTAGAGGTCACATCGACACTGATAGTGCAGGTGTCCCCGGCGGCCAACACCTCAAAACCCGGAATTGCAACACCAAAGGAAGAAAAAGAGATGACGCCAGTTCCAGGAATTGCCGCGAGGGTTGGATTGGGGCCGGCGTCACAAGTGGTCGAGACGTTGGCGGGATCGGCGATCAGCATGCCAGCCGGCAAGGTGTCGGTAAACACCAAAGACGACAGAATCGGTCCAGTCGTGTTATCGATGGTGAAAGTCAAGGTGCTGCGACCGCCGAAACTGATGGTGCTTGGCGAGAAGCTTTTGCTGAAACTCGGTCGGTTCGTGGCTACGGTCAGATCGTCGCTGGCCGTACCGCTATTACCCAGGCTTGAGGTCAGATCACCTGACACATTCATGTGCGTGCCGGGCGTACTGCTGGTGACATCGACCGTAACCGTGCAGGTGCTATTAGCACTGACCGCGCCGTCGGTCAGGGTAATTGTAGTGCCGCCATCCGGCGCGGTCAGTGTGCCGCCACGCAGCCCAATGCAGTTGGAAGAGGCATTCGCCAGATTGGCAATCGTAACTGCGGCTGGCAGATTATCCGCAAATGCCAGACCGGTAGCAGGATTATTAAGATCAGTGTTAGTAATCGTAAAAGTCAGCGTACTGACGCTACCGGGGCCAATGGTGCTCGGAAAAAAGATTTGCTGAAAGTCGGTTGGGCCTGGGCCACTGACAATCCGCACAAGGCCAGCAGGGCGACGAAACACTGCCAAAACCACTTGGGGCCGCTGGGCCATGCGGCGTGGCGATAAATTAGGATGCGTAAAGACATGGCGAACTCACCTGCGTTGCAGCTTGGCAAACGATCTAACAAGGCGTAAAGGCATCATAGCCCTATGCCCCGGGATTACTGGGTCGCGCGCAGTTGTGCCTGCAATGCGTCGATCTGCGCTTGCTGTTGCAGCGTGTAAAGGGTGAGTTCTTCGACTTTCTTCAGCAACTGAAGCTGAAGTTCAGTCATTATTCAATCCGTTTTGAGTGATTTCTTCAGCGGAGGGAATGTCCGGTAGATGCCGGTTCTCGTCGACAAAGGCGCTCAATTTTTCAAGCGGCATCAGCGAGTAGCTTGAGTCGAACACGTAATCAGGAAAAGTGCCTGGAGGCGTCACAGTGGTCAATGAACCTTGAATTGTGACATTGCCGGAGGTGTCTATTTCCAATTGAGGCGTTCCATCCAGCACGATACTCAAGCCCTGATCATTGGCTTGAATGTCCCAAATCGCAGGGGTAAAACCCCCATTGCCGGTTTGCTCCAAGCGTATCGCCGGTGTGTTGGCTCTTACGACGTGGACAGCCTGCTGGGGATTGTTGTTTCCCAATCCCACATCCCCATTGTTTGCACAAACAAACTAGAAGCGGGCGCTCCGCCGATGATGGTAAAAACCTCCCTGCCTGCCGTGGCGTCCTCAAGCGAAAAATGGTTGCGGCCGCCGTTATTGCTGTCATTGGCTATCAAACGCCAATCATTCCTGGGAAACGAGGACGAGATGCTGGTGTCGTCGAAATGAATGCGGAGGTTGTCTTGCTTGAGGCGCAGGGTATCGGAACCAAAATTTTCTCCGTTCACGCAGTTAAAACCGACGCATTGACTACGCTGAACAACCTGATCGTCCGGTATCACATTATCGGCGTGAGCGATGGAGGCGATTGAACCGATAATTGCTGCGTATAAAAGCTTTTTTTCATTTTATTTCCCCCAAGGCTTGAGCGCCTGAGAATAGATCTTGGGCCACAGGTGTACGGCAGCATAACTGCATCTTCACAAGCATAGTTGATGCTAATCAAGCAAATGGGGAGATTTTTGCCCCCTCGCGGAACCAAAATCAAACCGTGCTTTCATTTAAGCGGGTAAACTCGGATTTGCCCTCTACAATCACCTGCCTGCGCACACGTTCCCAATGAACCCCACAACACCCCTGATTCAAACCCGCCAATTGCGGAAAACCTATGTGGAAGGAGACGCCACCCGCTGCATTTTCGAACACTTGGACCTAACCATTCAGCGCGGCGAGTCGGTCGCGCTGTTGGGCCGCTCCGGGTCGGGCAAATCCACACTTTTGAACCTGATCAGCGGCATCGACCTGCCGGATGCCGGTCAAGTCGAGGTGAACGGTCAGACCATCAACACGCTCGACGAGCAGGAACGCACTCGGTTTCGCCGCCGTCACGTCGGTTTCGTATTTCAGTTTTTTAACCTCATTCCCACTCTGACGGTGGAGGAAAATCTGCTGTTACCGCTGGAATTGAACGGCCTGAACAACACCGAGCAACGTCAACAGGCTTTGCTGATGCTGGATCAGGTCGGTCTGGGCGAACGGCGGACCAGTTTTCCGGAACACCTGTCGGGAGGGGAACAGCAGCGGCTGGCCTGCATTCGCGCCCTGGTACACCGACCGATGGTGTTGCTGGCCGACGAGCCAACCGGCAATCTCGACGACGAGACTGGTCATCACGTGCTGGAAATATTATTGGAACTGCATCAACAAGCCGGCACCACCGTCTTGATGGTGACCCACAGCCGGGAGGTCGCCGCGCGGGCGGATCGCGTATTGTTATTGGAAGCGGGCCGAATTGAGGAGATTTCGCTTTGAAGCCGTTGCTGTGGCTCAGTCTGCTGCGGCATCTGTCTCGCCATCCCTGGCAATTGGGTTTGTCAATCTTGGGCATCGCACTCGGCGTGGCGGTGGTTCTGGCGGTTGATTTGGCCAACGCCAGCGCCCGACAGAGTTTTCTGCAGTCCATGGAACAGGTCGCCGGACGCGCTACCCACCGCATCGTCGCGGGGCCGCAAGGGATACCGGAATCGTTTTACACCGCGTTAAGGGTGCAACAGGGGTTGCGCGACGCGGCTCCGGTGGTTACCGGCAATGTGACCCTGCCCAACGAACCGGGGCAGTTATTCCAAGTGCTCGGGGTCGATCCGTTTGCCGAAGCGCCGTTTCGCGGTTATTTGGACAGCGTCAGCAGTACCGGCGTCGATCTCGGCGATTTTATGACGGCACCCGGAGCAGCGCTACTACCGAGGCAACTCGGGCGATCAGCCGAAGTGCTGGCCGGCGAGCAAGCCATGACGTTGCGTGCGGTGGGTTGGTTGGAGGGATCGGCGCTGGATCGTTTGATTATCACCGACATCAGCACCGCGCAGAGTTTATTCGGTAAAGCCGGACGGCTGGATTACATCGACCTGATTATTCCCGAAAACACTGCCGGAGAGCGGCTGAACGCGCAATTAAAGAACATTTTGCCAGCCGATCTGAAACTAGAGCGCACTGCCACCCGAACCCAAGCCACGGTTGAGTTGAGCGCGGCATTTTCCCTGAATCTCACTGCCATGAGCTTGCTGGCTTTGGTCGTCGGAATGTTCTTGATTTACAACACCATGACCTTCGCCGTGGTGCAACGCCGCGCCTTGCTGGGCATGTTGCGAACGTTGGGCGTCAGCCGCCGCGAGATTTTCACCATCGTGCTGGGCGAGGCGCTGCTGCTGGGCTTAGTGGGAACCGCACTAGGCATAGTGTTGGGTATTTGGCTGGGTTCGGGACTGGTGCAACTGGTCACCCGCACGGTCAACGATTTGTACTATGCCGTCAACGTCCAGGATTTTTTCATCGCACCGTCATCATTGCTCAAAGTCACCGCGCTGGGCCTATTGGCCACGGTAGCCGCGGCCTGGTTGCCGGCCCGTGAAGCCGCATCGGCTGCTCCCGGTACGGTGCTAAGCCGCGCTTATTTAGAGGCCCGCTGGCGAGCCGCGTTGCCGCGCCTTACTTTGGTGAGTTTGACCCTGCTGGGTTTCGGCGGGCTGGTGCTGCTGTTATCGACGGGTCTGGTGGCGGGTTTTGCCGGTTTGTTTCTGATTATTCTCGGCTGTGCGTTATTGACCCCTGCTATTCTGGTCCTGCTGGCCTGGGTCAATCAACGCTTGTGGCGCAGCCTGCTGGCGCGGATGGCTACCCGCGATGTGACCCGCCATCTCAGCCGCACCGGTATTGCTGTTGCGGCTCTAATGGTCGCGTTTGCGTCTACGGTGGGGGTTGGCGTGATGGTGGACAGTTTCCGCAGCGGTGTGCAACTGTGGATCACCGATCTGGTCAATGCCGATCTTTACATCGCCCCGCATGCTCTGGAAAG
>JAAUQA010000404.1 GCA_012032855.1 Candidatus Competibacteraceae bacterium | reverse complement strand
GCAACGCCAAGTCCGTCCTCAGGGTCTGGTGATCATTGAGGTCTTCATAGCCCAGGGCAATTGTTGCCTGAGCAGACTCAGTTGGCTGTGTGAGCGGTAACGCGGATCACGTGGATCAGGAATCACTTCATCGATCGCTTTGAGGAGCCTCAGGCGGCAATCTGTCGCAGTAAGAGCACACCACCGTCTGACGTGATATCGCCACCGGAAAAATCGGCTTGCACCTTGCGGCGTTTCAGGGCTGGAAGATCCAAGCAGGCTTGGGTACAGTTTGGCATCGGCAAAACCTTGTTTGAGTTCAATCTAACCAATTGAATGATATCCAAAGAACAGGGTTTTGGACTGTCTCTTTTATGCAATATGCGGGTTAATGATGTTAATGGTTTCCAATACCGTTTAATATTTTCTCAGAGCCTACTACGTATACCGTGAAGGATACAGCTGATGGCACATCAAGACGCTCCACTAGCAACACCGATGCGCGGACGGATTACCGCCGTGCGGGGCACGGTTTTGGATGTGTGGTTCGAGAACGGCTTACCGCCGATTGATGCTGCGCTGAACTGTGAGCTGGACGGTGCTGAGTCGGTGACTGCAGTAGTCCATTCGCATCTGAATAACTCTTCCGTACGGGCTATCGCGACTGGCAGCACTCGGGGAATGCGCCGCGCGCGCCGGTGGTCTGCGAGGGTTCGGCGCTGCGCATTCCCGTAGGCAACCAATTAGTCGGCCGAGTGATTGATCTGCTGGGACGACCGCTGGACGGCGGCGCGGCGTTGTCGTGGGAGGACTCACTGCCACTGTATCGGTCGCCACCACCGTCATCGGTCTGCGTTGGTTTAGGTGACATTTATCCGACCGGGATCAAAGTGATCGATCTGTTCTGTCCGTTTACACACGGGGGGGCGGGTAGCGGTATTCGGCGGCGCCGGCGTTGGCAAAACGGTGGTGCTCACGGAGTTTATCCACAATGCCGTCGCCAACTTAAAGGGCATCGCGGTATTTGCCGGGATTGGCGAGCGTTCCCGCGAGGGGCTTGAACTGTGGCAGGAACTGCGTAACCGTGGCTTTATGGACCGCACAGCGATGGTGTTTGGCCAGATGAAAGAGCCGCCTGGCGCGCGCTTCCTGGTGGGCTTGGCGGCCCTGACCGTGGCCGAGTATTTTCGCGATGTGGCAAAGAAAAACGTGCTATTCCTGGTCGACAATGTCTACCGGCACGTGCAAGCCGGCATGGAAGTCTCCGGCCTGTTGGGACGCTTGCCATCTCGGGTGGGCTACCAGCCAACGCTGGCGGCCGACATCGCCGCTCTTGAAGAACGCATTACCGCCACGCAACATGGCGACATGGTTTCGGTCCAGGCGATTTACGTCCCGGCAGATGACTATTCCGATCCAGCCATCACCCATGCCTTCTGGTTCATGGACAGTGCCTTGGTCCTCTCGCGAGAGGTCGCGGCCGAGGGTCTGTATCCGGCAGTCGATCCCCTAGCGTCGTCGTCCAAAGCCCTCGACCCATCGATTGTTGGACAGCGCCATTACGATGTGGCCCAGGAGGCACGGCGAACGCTGGGGAGATACGAAGAACTAAAGGACTTGATTTCGATGCTGGGAATCGATGAACTGTCCGCCGAAGACCGGCAGCTGGTCGGCCGCGCGCGCCGGTTGCGGAACTTCCTTACCCAGCCGTTCTTTGTCGCGGAGACGTTTACCGGCATGCCCGGGCGCAATGTAGCCATTGCGAAAACGGTCGAGGGCGTTGCAGCGATTCTGGAGGGTCACTGCGATGAGTTACCCGAGGAGCGGCTGTTCATGATCGGATCGTTGGACGAGCTTCAGGTGGATGATCAGCGCAACGTGAAGGTCCGGCAATGACGCGGCATAAACTGCAGGTGACCATCCGCACTCCAAGCGAAACGGTTGTCGAGCAAAGCCGTGGCGGCGCTGCGCGTTCCCACGCAATCGGGACAAGTGGGGCTGCGTCCGCGGTGTGAGCCGAGCGTGCTGGCGATAGAAGCGGGATTGATCGTGCTCAGGCTGAATGGTGGCAACCGCTATGCGGGCACCGCCGGGGGCCTGCTGCACACCAGTGGTGAAGCAGCCAGCCTGGTTACGCCGCTGGCTGTGGTGGGCGACGATGTCGAGTCGGTTGCGCGGCAACTCGACACGTTGCTATCCGCGCCGAGTGAAGAGATGGAGGTTCGCCGCACCTTGGGCCATTTGGAAACACGCATTCTAGAGGAACTGCGCCAGAGTGACGAACCGACTCGATCCGTTACCGGGAAACCTTAATGCGACCCACAGATAAAACCACGCGCATCGATCCCCGCACCGCAGTTCGTCGTGACAGCGCACGGTTGGCGCGGCACGAACAGGGACAGCGGAGCTTCTGGCGCTCGCTAAGCGTATTAGGTATGGTCGGCTGGCCGATAGCGGTGGGTTCCGTGGGAGGGGCATTGTTAGGACGTTACCTGGATACGACTTTTACAACGGGCATTAGCTACACGCTGATGTTGATGACGGCAGGGGTAATACTGGGTTGCTTCGTGGCTTGGAAAACGGTGACGCAAAATCGTGATTGAAATGATAACCATCGCTTGGTTCGTCGCTGGCCTGATAGCTGGCTTTCTGCATGCCACGATGATATGGCGAACGGCTCACCGGCTTACGGCATGGACGCCCGTGCTGGGAATGCTGCGTTTAGCGGCTGTCGCTGCGGTGCTGATCGCCGCCGCGTTATCGGGCGCGATTCTGTTGGCCGCCGCCGGTTGGGTGGTGGGCTTTGCTACTTTGAGTATGGGGTTGGTAACGAGGCGAACAAACCGAACGGACCGGTCGTCAATCGCTCACTCCAGCGAATAACGAAATACACTGCGATGCAACTCCGAGTATTTGGCGATCCTGTCCTCTTTCACATCGGTCCGCTGCCGGTCACCGAGACGATGGTCACGTCAACCGGGGTGACGCTGGTATTGATCGCGCTGGCAGTCCTGTTCGGCAACCTCGTGAGGTCGCGTCCAGGATACTGGCTATCCGTGGTGGCGTTCCTGGTGGTGGAGAGCTTCGACAAGCTGGTGGAGGGTATTATTGGCCGCCAGCACACCATCTTAGCGAACTTGGCCGGCAGCCTGTTTCTGTTTATCGCATGCTGCAACATCGCCGGCCAACTGCCCGGCGTGCATCCGGCCACGGGTAGC
Source organism: Candidatus Competibacteraceae bacterium (assembly GCA_012032855.1). The sequence continues at coordinate 790 of JAAUQA010000404.1, read as the reverse complement.
CTGGCCACGACCTCGGCGCTGGCGGTCGTGGTTTTTCTGAGTGTCCCCATTGCCGGTATCCACAGCAACGGTATCCGGGGCTACCTCAGGCATTACTTCCGTCCCAATCCGTTGCTGATGCCGCTGCACGTGATCTCCGAGTTGTCGCGGACGTTGGCATTGGCCGTGCGCTTATTCGGGAACATCATGTCCGGGCACCTGGTGGTCAGATTGCTGGTCGCTTTGTCCGGATTCCTGGTGCCGACCCCGATCATGGCGCTCGATTTACTGATTGGTCTTTTGCAAGCGTACATCTTCGCTATCCTTTCAACCGTCTACATAGCGGCCGCAATTAACGCTGGGGAGGAATAACCCATCATGAATGACCAAACGATCATTGCCGTTGTCGCCATGGCGGGCGCCGCCCTGGCCATGGGATTGGGCGCGATTGGAGCGGCCATCGGCGAAGGCCGCATCGGCGCCGCAGCCATGGACGCACTGGCCCGTCAGCCGGACGAAGCATCCTCGATTACCCGCACATTATTCGTCAGCCTGGCGATGGTTGAATCGACGGCTATTTTCTGCCTGGTGATTGCGTTGATTCTGTTATTTGCGAACCCCTTTGCCGGTGGTGCGGCGGGCGGCTAGCCGTGTCTCCCACCTTGGCCACATTCCTGTTTGAAGCCGCCAACTTTCTGGTACTGGCTGGCGTACTGGGCTGGCTGTTCTTCAAGCCCGTGCGGCAAGCCTTGATTGATCGCCAAGTGAAGTTCGAGGCGGATGCCGTGCAGGCCGCGGAGAAGCTCGCGCG
>JAAUQA010000403.1 GCA_012032855.1 Candidatus Competibacteraceae bacterium | reverse complement strand
GCAGTGCCGCCCTATTCGCCTTGTTGCTGGAGCTGCAAGGTCGGGACGAAAGTACAATTACCCAACGTCTCGACCAAATCATTGATGCGGAAGAACCGGTGCTTAACGACGCTGAAGCGGTCCGGCAATGGCTGGACGAGTTGCACCAACGCTTCGACCGGGTGGTGGCTGCGGAGGGTGAGTTGTGAAGCTGGCTCCGCTGAAAGTCGCTGTTGTCGGCCATACCAATACCGGGAAAACCTCACTACTACGCACCTTAACGCGGGATATCAGCTTCGGCGAGGTTTCCAATCGCCCTGCTACGACACGGCACGTCGAGGGAACAGCCCTGCTTATCAACGGTGCTCCTCTGGTCGAACTATACGATACTCCCGGCTTGGAGGATTCCATCGGTTTACTTGAGCATCTGGAGTCGCTGCGCCAGGATCGTCATACCGACTGGATTGAGGTGATTCAACAGTTCCTGGCCGGTCCGCTGGCGCATAACCGGTTCGAACAAGAAGCCAAGGTGTTACGCCAAATACTCGCCGACGATGTAGTCCTCTATGTCATTGATGTCCGCGACCGGGTGCTCGGCAAACATCGCGACGAATTGGAAATTTTGGGCCGCACAGCCAAGCCCGTGGTACCGGTGCTGAATTTCGTCGCCAGCCCCGAAGCAAAGACCCAACGCTGGCGGGAACACCTAGCGCGGGTCAATATGCATGCGGTGGTCGAGTTCGATTTTGTGGTGGTGAATGAGTACGGCGAGAAGCAGCTATTTGAGAAAATCCGCACCCTGTTGGACCGGTTTCGCCCTACATTGGACGCCGTTATTGCTGATCGGGTCCGCTTACGAGCTAACTTGGTGCGGGCTTCGGTGGATTTACTCGCTGATCTGCTGATTGATGTGGCGGGGTACTTAGTAATCGTTCCAGCTGACGATCAGCAAGCTGCCGCTATTGAGCAATTGCGTGAGGTGGTACGTAAGCGGGAACTGCAGTGCGTCCAAGCCTTGTTGGAGTTACATCGGTTTCGTAGTGATGATTACACGGCACAAGAATTGCCCATTGTAGATGGTTATTGGGGCCTGGATTTATTCAGCCCCGAATCGCTCAAACAGTTCGGTGTACGCGCGAGCAGCGCGGCGGCGGTGGGGGGAACGACCGGTTTGGCGGTCGATGCGATGACCGGCGGCTTGTCACTCGGAGCAGCAGCGGCGTTAGGCGCCACCTTGGGCGCATTAGCCAGTTTCTCACACAGTCATGGCAAACGATTGAAGGACCGCTTCAAGGGGTTTACTGAATTGCGTATTGATGATGGGACCTTGCGCATTTTAGCCTTGCGGCAGCTGGACTTGATCAGGGCCTTATTACAGCGGGGGCACGCCAGTCAGGAAAAAATTCAGCTTAACGCACGTGCGCTGGAAGCCGATAAAAAATGGAAAGGGTGGCGCTTGCCCGAGGTGCTCAACAAGGCCAAAGCGAATCCCGGCTGGTCACGTCTCAACGAAGGAACCGGCTCAACCACCGGACGATTAGCCGCTAAGGACAAGTTGACCAAGATTCTGGAGGCGGGTTTTACCGAAGGATCGTCGGCTACTAAAAATAGCTAAACCACTTTATTTTGATCACGGTGTTTAGCTATATCTCTTTGATTTGTAGCGCAACTGATCCCTAAAATCGAATCGATTTATAGGGGTTCGCTATAAGAGATCTAAAGACTCAGGAGTCATTATGAGCGCTGATGTACTGTCTTTCGAAGTCGACAAAGAACTGGACGTGATGGGATTGGCGTGTCCGTTGCCTATTCTGAAAGCCAAGGCGACACTGACCAAGATGCGCTCCGGCGAAGTGTTGCATGTGCTGGCTACCGACCCTTTGGCGCCACTTGATTTTCGCGCCTTTTGCCTACGTTCCGATCATGAAATGCTACATCTCGTTGAAACCAAGGAACGCAGCGAATTTTTTATCCGCAAAGCCTAATGGCCAATTCCGGTCTGGTGAAAACGACCGGTTTTCGATTAATCCAACGAACTTTGTCGAGGTTCGCCGGAACGCTTTATGGTCGGCTTAACGGGCTATAATATTCAGATAACACAAAACAGAGGACTATTAGATGAAGAAAAAAGCTCTCTTTATTTTACTCGCGGTATTAATTTCCATGCCGGCGCTCGCTGCAAACTGGCGTTATGTTGTCTATCTAGGGGACACTTTAATATACGATGGTCCGACCCCGCCTCTGGACGTCAATTTAACCTATCCGCCTCTCGGTGAGCCTATACCCGTGAGAAAGGCCGGTGAAGAAGCGCGTGGAATCCTGCTGGATGAATTCGAGTACACCGAGCAATTGCTCCAGCCGCACGTCGTGATTATCCCGCCTGGAACAACGTCAGGGGGAAGAGCCAGCAATCGAGCTCGGACATCATCCGCTTTAGGTACGCCCGTTCAATTGGGCTTTTAACCGATAAAAATCCTTTCCGGCTTTGCTAATCCGGCCCGTGCTTAGCATGTTGGGCCGGATTTTTCGTCTATCGCACCTGGATCAATGACTGTCGGCGGAGCACAGCTCACAGATCAAGCGCGGGTAAAACGGCCCGTCATCGACCAAGGCCAGAATAGCCGCTATCAACGCCTGTGGTTCGCTAAGCCCACCATATTTCAGCAACCCTTCTGCTTTGGCGATTATCTCGGTTTGGCTGAGCGCCGCTTCCGGATCGCCTTTGGCATGAGTGCGCTGGGCGTGCAAACGGGTACCGTTGTGATTCACAATCGTCACAGCGCTGCCCCAACAGCGCGGATAGGCGGATGCATAAGGTTCCGCGACGCGCAAGCTGACCCGTGAGCGCAGATCGGCTAGTTCATTACGCGATTGCGCATTGAAAGCGGCAAAATCGATCTCTTCTCGTGTCAGAGCTGCTGCAACGCAATGTTGTAGAGAGAACTTGGCTTCATAATCAGTCTGCGGGACAGGCCGGTCGCAGACATCCAACCCTGCCGGATAGGTTTTCACTTCGATGTGTTGGATGGCATCCCATTCAGGCATTTGAGTGCGCAATTCTTGAGCCGCATCGATAGCCGGATGAGTATGACGGCAGGACGGCCAGGGTTTGATCGATGTGGCTAACAGTTGCCAGGGATTCTCCGGGTCTCGAATAATCGCTTGCGGATCGGCATCCGGACACGCAGCCGCGAAGAAACCCTGTGCGCCTTCCAAAATTGCGGGTGGCCCGGTAAAGCCCAAACGGGCTAGATCAGCGGCTAACAATCCAGCTTCAGCGGCGCGACCGGCATGGAGATGTTTGGTCATCGCTCCGGTGGCCAGAAATTGCCACAGACCGGATGATTGGGTACCGGCGTTGCCTAGAGCGTGCATGGTCGCTGTCTCATCCAGGTTTAGCAATGAACTGACCGCCATAGCCGCTCCATAAGGACCACAGGTTGCGGTGTTATGCCAAATCCGATAATGAGCCGGTCCCACCGCCATACCGATGCGGGTTGCGGCTTCGAAACCACGCAATACGGCAATCAAGAAATCCCGACCAGTTGTGCCTTCACGTTCGGCCACGGTCCAGGCCGCCGGGACCACCACGCAACCGGGATGAACAACCGACGCACGATGCAAATCGTCAACTTCCAAAATATGAGTGAGCGCGCCCAGCAAAAACGCCCGCCGGCCAGCGTCCGGATTATCGCCAAGAGTGCACTGCCATGCGAGTAACAACTCCCCGGCTGGCGAACGGCGACCCGCCAGCGCGTTGGCGATGGCGTCCAGGGTGAATAATGCAGCCTGTTCCAGATCGTCGGTGGTGACCGGTTTGGCGTTGATCAACCCGGTAAGTTGTTGGGTCAGCGTGTGGTTTTCTTTCATCTGTTACTGGGCGGTTTTGGTTTAAACAACTCCTGTGCTACGCATCGGGAAATAAAGCGGTAAGCGAAGGGGTATCCACTACCTGCTCCAGCCAGTGTTCCAACTCAGTTTGCTCAGCTTGATCAATCTGTTGCCTAACAC
>JAAUQA010000045.1 GCA_012032855.1 Candidatus Competibacteraceae bacterium | reverse complement strand
TTTCGGCACGCCCTCCGGACAATTCCAAACCGGCGAACACCCAAGCCTGGGTTGGGTCGGCATAGCGGTAGTTGAATTCGGTGATATTGCGTTTGCCGATGGTCTGACAAGAACTTGTTTAGAAACCGTACCCCGGCCGTTCCGGGACCGCAACGGCCAACAGGGCTTCACGCCGTTCACCGAGTTCGGCCCGTTCGGCGACATGACGTAAGCGATCGAAATTGATATTAGCGCCACAATTGATAGCGACCAAATTCACATCGCTGACCCCATTGCGTGCAACATATTTTTTTAGCCCGGCGGTACCGAGTGCGCCGGCCGGCTCGGCAATCGAGCGGGTATCATCGAAAATATCTTTAATGGCGGCACAGATTTCGTCAGTAGACACCAAAATCACTTCATCCACCAATTCTTGGGCGAGCCGGAACGTTTCTTCCCCGGCCTGACGAACCGCCACCCCATCGGCAAAAATACCGACGTGGTCCAGCTTTACCCGTTCGTTCTGTCGCAACGCCTCATACATTGAAGCGGCATCTTCCGGCTCTACGCCGATGATCTTGATATCGGGACGTAAAAATTTGGTATAGACAGCCACACCGGACAGCAGACCGCCGCCACCGATAGCGATAAAAATAGCCTCAATGGGATCGGGATGCTGACGTAAGATTTCCATACCGACTGTTCCTTGGCCAGCGATGACATCCGGATCGTCATAGGGATGAATGAACGTCAGTCCCTGTTCACCTTCCAGCTGTTTAGCGCATTGATACGCTTCATCATACGTATCGCCATGCAGGACTATTTCACCGCCCAGATTCTTGACCGCTTCGACTTTGATTGCCGGCGTGGTGCCAGGCATCACGATAACTGCCCGCACACCTAAGCGACCGGCCGACAAGGCAACACCTTGTGCATGGTTACCCGCCGAGGCACAAATGACCCCTTTCCAGCACTGCGCGCGGCAATTGCGACATTTTGTTGTAGGCGCCGCGTAGTTTGAAGGAGAATACCGGCTGTAAATCTTCGCGTTTGAGCAACACGCGGTTGTTCAAACGCCGGGATAAGCGCGGCAACGGGTCCAAAGGGCTTTCGATAGCGACGTCATAGACGCGGGCGGTGAGAATTTTTTTGATATAGCGATGCATAATCTGGTTCCAACAATTGCCGGTTCGGTGAAGTTTACCCGTTACCAGCGCAGTCTTTATACCTATTGAGAAGGAAAGCGTTAATGTCTCACGATGACATGAAAAAACAAGCTGCGGAAGCCGCTCTGCAATTTATTGAGGACGATACCGTGGTCGGTGTCGGCACCGGGTCCACCGTTAATCATTTCATTGACGCCTTAGCCCGCATCAAAGGGAGAATCGATGGCGCGGTGTCCAGCTCCGAAGCCTCCACTCAGCGCCTAAAGAGTCACGGTATTCGGGTGTTGGATTTGAATGTGGCCGGTCCCTTACCCGTTTATGTGGATGGTGCTGATGAGGCCAATCGTCATCTGCAGTTGATCAAAGGCGGCGGCGGTGCGTTGACGCGCGAAAAAATTGTCGCGGCGGCCAGTGAGAAATTCATCTGTGTCGCCGATCAATCCAAGTTGGTCGATGTATTGGGGGCTTTCCCCTTGCCCGTTGAAGTGATCCCTATTGCCCGCAGTCATGTCGGTCGGGAATTATTGCGTCGTGGCGGACAACCGGTATTACGAGAAAACTTCACTACTGACAACGGCAATTTAATTTTGGATGTGCACAACCTAACCATTCTGGAGCCCATCCGCTTAGAGAAGGAACTGAATAATATCGCCGGAATCGTCACGGTCGGGCTGTTCGCCTGCCGTCCTGCGGATGTGTTATTGCTGGGTGGTCCGGACGGTGTCAGAGAGTTGCGCTCTGAACAAGTTACCAAATAAAAAACGGGCGCCCGGAGGCGCCCGTAACAGGCTTCGTTCAGGCTTCTTGGTTAGGCCTGATTAGAAGTCGTGACGAACACCGATGGAGACCGCATTGCTGTCCAAACCACCTAGGTTTTCGTCATCATTACCGATGTATTCAACCCACAACCGGGTACGCTTGCTCAGGTTGTGCTGATAACCAACTTCATAAAAATTGATGTTGTCATACTCAAGCGGACCGGTATCGTTGATATCCGCATACGCCCAGGTTGCCCGGATGATGTTGTTACCGAAAGTGTAGGAACCCTGCAGGGTATAGGTATCGATATCGGTCTGGGTCGCTATTGCGACATTGTTGTCTGCATCAACGGCAATCACAACAGCCTCTTGATCAGGGCTGTAGCGCTGCCAGCCAAAACCCACACCCCACTGCGGAGCAGCATAGCCCAAAGCGATGGAGTATTCATCATCTTTGGACACTTCGTCACTGATCCAACCACCGCCAACGAAGAACCCGGCATTATTATACTTGGCGCCTAACTCCCATACATCAACCGAGCTCTTACCGGCTTCGCCGTCCATGACCAACATCACTTGGCCACTGAAACCGCTCCAATCAGGCGTAGTGTAGACCAAGGAGGTGCCGCGGCGGAATTCGGCGATGCCACCATTCGTGTCGACAGAAACGACTTCCTGGTCACCATCACCATCAAAATCATCAACGAAAGTCTGGTTAAACGTACCCCGTTCATAATAAGCGAAGGACCGACCACTATTGAACGAGTCAAAGTAACCGATTGAATTGTTATAGAACGGCGACCATTGCGTACCTAAAGTAACGGCACCCCAGCTATCCCCTTTCAAACCTACCCAACGCGGGCGATTGGAATTGAAGTAGCTACCGTTTCCAGTCACATTGACTCCGAACTCATATTGGTAGATGGCGCTTAAACCATTACCTAAATCTTCGGAACCCTTGACCCCTAAACGAGAGGAATTGTTGACGACTTCCCAATAATCACCGCGGTCGTCATCGGTAAGATCGTCGAAGATATCTTCAAAAAAGCCGCCGAAATCATCAAAATCAGCATCCGGATCGACCCAATCTACAGACACCCGAGCAGAACCATACAACGTTGTTTCAGCGGAAACCGGCCCAGCGGTAACAGCCATTGCGGCTGCGATAGCCAGCGCGATAGCAGACTTATTCATAATGCAACTCCTAGGTTTATGTTGTGAGCGTACAACAAAGCGACCTTCAAACTTCGTTGCTTAATTTATACACATTGAGAAGCACAAAAGCAACTCTTTTTTTCAAAAAAAACACAAATCCCATGTTTCGTTGCATTATAGCAACAATTATCTATTTTTATAAGCTTGTTCCACAACCACTGAAGGTAAATCATCTTTGTTTACGTTTTGCTAAGGACTTCATCACGTTAGTAGGTTGGTAGCTTGCACTGAACCGGCCTACTATGCAACCTGTAATGTGTATTGTAAGGCCAGTGGTTTATTTGGACTCGCCCGTTGTTGTGTGCAACAAATACCACAGACAGTAAGCGTGATGGCGCCGAGATAGTACGGCATTTGCGCTAAAACAAAACGTGGTAGGGTGATGGCGGGTGTTTTTTCGGCGTTGTTAGGCGTATTGATCGGCGCTCAAACCGATCAGTATCAATCGAAGGAGTGCTTAACTTAAAGGAGGGGGGAAGACATTCTGGAGTGTGCGTTAGCGCCGTTTCAGTAAGTGCGGGAGAGGCTCAATCCATGAGCCCTTGTTTTTATTGGCTGGGGGACAGGATTCGAACCTGGGTTGACGGAGTCAGAGTCCGTAGTCCTACCGCTAGACGATCCCCCAAGCGATTAACGTTTGGAGTACTGAGTGGCACGACGCGCTTTGCGCAGCCCGACTTTCTTCCGTTCCACTGCACGGGCATCGCGAGTAACAAAACCGGCCTTACGCAGTTGCGGCCTTAAGCTTTCGTCATACTGCATGAGCGCACGGGTAATCCCGTGGCGGATAGCGCCCGCTTGGCCGCTCATACCACCGCCGGAGACCGTAACATGTAGGTCAAACTTGTCAGGCATATCAACGGCCTGCAAAGCTTGGCGGGTGATCATACGCGAGGTTTCCCTGCCGAAATAATCATCCAAAGTTAGTCCGTTGACATTAATTTTCCCGGTGCCTGGACGTAAAAATACCCGCGCTGCAGCGGTTTTACGCCGGCCGGTGCCATAATACTGTTGATTTTCTGCCATTTTGTCTTGACCTAACGCAAATCAGCTGATATCACAATTCCAAGGGTTGCGGTTGTTGAGCACTATGCTTATGGCGCGGACCCGCAAACACTTTGAGCTTACTAAACATAGCCCGCCCTAGAGGATTCTTGGGTAACATCCCCTTTACTGCGTGCTCTATGACCCGTTCAGGTTTCTTCCGCAATAGTTTCTCTAAGGTGATGGACTTGATACCACCAATGTAACCGGTATGCCAATGATAGGTTTTATCGGTCAGTTTGTTTCCGGTGACGCTAATCTTCTCGGCATTGACCACAATGATGTAGTCGCCTGTGTCAACATGCGGGGTGTATTCGGGTTTGTGTTTTCCCCGTAAGCGGCGAGCGATCTCACTGGCCAAGCGGCCCAAGACTTTATCAGTGGCATCTACTACATACCAATCGCGCACCACTTCTGCCGGCTTGGCACTATACGTTTTCATGGATACTCACACCAAAATTTGTACTTTAGAAAGAATCGGAAATCATACGCAAGCCTATAAGTCTTGACAACCGGGTCATCCAACTTTTTGATTCTATAAACTCAATTCCGGCTGTTTTCCGGTTAAAATGGCTCAATGATCGTTTATCTAATGACGGATGCAGGCTAATGATGAATCGACGCTATACTCCCATCGACCACGCGCTCATACACCTGGATCAAGCCGTGTGCACCCTGTTCGGCCATCCATCCACTACCGGGCGCGGCAATCCCGCCAAGGCAATCGCGGCGACAGCCCGTTTAACAACGACCGAACGGCGGCAATCGGCCCGCCTCATACGCGTCAATCATACCGGTGAGGTTTGCGCTCAAGCGCTCTATCAAGGTCAAGCAGCAACTGCCCGCCAAGACACAGTAAAAAGCAGTTGCTCCAGGCAGCGGCTGAAGAAAACGATCACTTGGACTGGTGCGAAACCCGATTGCGCGAATTGGATAGCCGCACCAGCTTACTGAACCCCATATTTTATGCCGGATCTTTCATGATCGGGGCGCTCAATGGCGGGATAGGAGACCGCTGGAATTTGGGCTTTCTTGCGGAAACCGAGCACCAAGTCGTACGCCACTTGGACGATCATTTACAACGGTTACCGACTCAGGATCAAAAAAGCCAAACCATCCTCAAGGCCATGAAAGCCGACGAGGACCGCCACGCTACCACGGCATTGGAAGCGGGCGGAATCACATTGCCGCTCCCTATCCGCTTATTAATGCGAGCAGCCGCGAAAGTCATGACGCGCACCAGCTATTGGATTTGACGCTCCAATCTCACAGGCTTTAAATCGCCAAACCCTGGCGCAAATTTCTGCCGTAAAAAATCTCGGCCATCTCACGCCGCAAGCGATTTGCAATTTCAGTCTGCTCACGCGGGGGAATATCCATTTTGTCCATACTGAACAGATAATTGTTGAGATCGAAGTCTTTCAGCAACATCTTGGTATGGAACACATTTTCCTGGTACACATTCACATCAATCATTTGATACTGTTCTTTAGTATCTTTGGCTATATAGTTTTGGATCGAATTGATCTGATGATCAATGAAATGTTTTTTACCATCCACATCGCGGGTAAATCCTCGCACCCGGTAATCGACATAAACGATATCGGACTCGAAACTGTGAATCAGATAATTCAATGCCTTGAGCGGTGAAATGCGGCCACAGGTAGACACATCAATATCCGCCCGAAACGTGCTGATTCCGTTGTCCGGGTGGCTTTCCGGATAGGTGTGCACGGTGATATGGCTTTTGTCCAAGTGGGCGACCACCGCCTCGCCATTCAATGGACCCGGTTCCGGCGACTCACCATCATACAATCGCCCGGTACAAATCGGTTCTTCGGCAATCAGCATGGTCACGCTGGCGCCATTAGGGTCATAGTCCTGGCGAGCGACATTCAGGATATTAGCGCCAATGATCTGGGAAACATGGGTCAGGATTTCGGTCAGTCGCTCAGCGTTATAGACATTGTCAATGTACTCCAGGTAGCGCCCCTGCTCATCGTTGGTGACGGCGTAACAGATGTCGTAAATGTTAAAACTGAGCGATTTAGTTAGATTATTAAACCCGTGCAACCGCAACCTGGGGAGTGGTTTTGGTTTCATCATGCCTATCCCCCGCAGCCAAAAAGCCCATAAGTAATTGCGAAAAACTGCTAATTATAGCAATCACGATCGCGGTGTATAGCGCATTTTTCGATCATTCGTTGCGCAACTCATAAGTATGGGTTATCTGCGCCGTTTTACTCAACATAATTGAGACAGAACAATACTTTTCCGCTGACAGATTGACCGCACGCCTAACATGATTCTCGTTCAAATCGGCTCCGCTCACGATGAAGTGCACGTGGATACGGGTGTACACCTTAGGTTCGCTATCGGCACGCTCGGCGTCGATTTCCACGACGCAATGGCTCACAGCTTGGCGGGATTTACGCAATATACTAATCACATCAATGGCCGTGCATCCGCCCAAGCCCAATAACACCATTTCCATGGGCCGAGTGCCGAGGTTGTGCCCACCCAATTCGGGAGGACCATCCATCACGACGGCGTGACCGCTGGCCGCCTCACCGATAAAGGTCATATCCTCTACCCATCTGACACGCGCTTTCATAAATCTTCCCCTTGTTTATAAATACGGTCCGAACAACGCCGTCAACTCAGCTCCCGGTTCGACAGCCCGCATAAAGGCTTCGCCAACCAGGAAGGCGTTGACGCCGTGTTCGCGCATTAACGCCACATCCGCCGGGGTATGAATGCCACTCTCGGTCAAGACCAGCTGATCGCCGGGTAGTTGCTTTAACAAATTCAAGGTCGTGTCCAGACGGGTTTCGAAGGTGCGTAGATTACGGTTGTTGATTCCCAGCAGGAACGCACCCACACCTAAAGCGCGCTCTAATTCAGCTGCATCATGCACTTCCACCAGCACATCCATATCGAGGTGTAAGGCCAGTTGCGCCAAATCGCGCAGCATGGCATCCCCCAAAGCGGCGACGATCAGTAGGATACAATCGGCGCCGATGAGCCGAGCTTCGTAAACCTGATACGGATCAATGATGAAATCCTTGCGCAGAATCGGTAGCTGACAAGCCGTATGAGCCTGCTGCAGATAGGCGTCGTCCCCCTGAAAAAAGTCGCGATCAGTCAATACCGACAGACAGGCTGCACCACTCGCTTCGTAACTGCGGGCAATATCAGCCGGAACAAAAGGATCGCGTAACAACCCTTTGCTGGGAGAGGCCTTTTTGATTTCGGCGATAACCGCCGCCCGACCTGCATTGACTCGATCTTCAATCTGTTCCGCGAAACGGCGTGGCGGCGGCAAATCGGCAATCCGCTGACTCAGTTCACGCAGCCCCAATCGCGAACTACGGTCAACGACTTCCTCGGCCTTGCGAGCCAGGATTTTCTTAAGAATATCCGGCGTGTCTTGCATCGACCTAAGCCTGCTGTTGGGTGTAATTCACCAACCGCTCCAACACATCAAGCGCCGCTCCGGCAGCCAAAGTGCTCAGTGCCTTTCGCACCCCGTCTTGCAACGATTCCGTCAAACCGGCGGTATAAATCGCAGCTCCTGCATTAAGGGCAACGATGTCGCGGGCCGGTCCCGGCTGATTCGCCAACACCTGCCGAATCAAGGCCAAACTCTGTTCCGCACTCTCCACCCGCAGCGGTTCCAGTGATTGGCGCGAGAAACCGAATTCTTCCGGGGTCAAGTTATAAGTACGCACAGTGCCCGCTTTCAGTTCTGCGACTTGAGTGGGTGCATTGATACTGATTTCGTCGAGCCCGTCTTCCGAGTGAACTACCAACACATGCCGACTACCCAAGCGGTGCAACACCTGCGCTAAGGGCTCCACCCAAGCGGCGGAAAATACCCCTAACAGTTGATTCGGCGCTCCGGCGGGATTGGTCAACGGCCCTAACACGTTAAAAATTGTGCGCACCCCCATTTCCCGGCGGGGACCAATCGCATGTTTCATCGCGCTGTGATGCTGCGGCGCAAACAGAAAACCGATCCCTACCTCGTCAATACAGGCGCCGACCTGTTGTGGATTGAGATCCAATTTCACCCCGGCTGCTTCCAGCACATCGGCGCTACCGGTTGTACCGGATACCGAACGATTGCCGTGCTTGGCCACCTTGGCACCGGCAGCAGCTGTCACCAGCGCACTGGCGGTGGAGATATTAAAAGTCGCCGCAGCATCCCCCCCCGTTCCACAGGTATCGACCACCGGCGAACCTTGCACTTGGACGTGAGTCGCCAATTCGCGCATGACACTGGCAGCAGCGGCAATTTCCTCAACGGTCTCGCCCTTCATGCGCAAGCCGATCAGGAATCCACCGATCTGGGCCGGCGTTGCCTGCCCACTCATGATGGTACGCATCACTTGCGTCATGGCTTCGGCGGTTAAGTCATGGCCCTCGGTGACCTGACGGATGGCTGTTGGCATATCCACGGATTGTCGTCCTCTGCGCTAGTGTTGAAGCTTTAGAAAATTCGCCAGCAGGTCATGGCCCGGCTGAGTCAGGATCGATTCGGGATGAAATTGCACTCCTTCAATAGGCCAATGTCGATGTCGTAAACCCATGATTTCATCCAATTCACCGGTCGGCGTTTCCGTCCAAGCGGTTATCTCCAGACAATCCGGCAAGCTGGTTTTTTCGACCACCAGAGAATGATAACGAGTGGCTTCGAAGGGGTTGGGTAACCCGGCAAACACGCCGATCCCTTTATGATAAATGAGCGATGTTTTACCGTGCATGATTTCACGCGCGTGTACCACTCGGCCCCCAAACGCTTGGCCGATGCTTTGATGGCCGAGACAAACCCCCAGAAGCGGTTTGTGTCCGGCAAAACGGCTGATCGTAGGCACCGAAATACCGGCTTCGTTAGGCGTGCATGGCCCTGGTGAGATCACGATACACTCGGGTTCGAGCTGTTCAATATCGTTGATTGTCACCGTATCATTGCGACGCACCTGCACATTCGCTCCCAATTCGCCTAAATACTGCACGAGGTTGTAAGTGAAGGAGTCGTAATTATCGATCATGAGCAACATGGTGTTTTAATCCTCTGTTAACGTGTCACGCTACAGCAGTTCCCGCTCAGCAACCGCTACGGCACGAAACATGGCGCGTCGCTTATTCAAAGTCTCTTCCCATTCCAAACGGGGCACCGAATCAGCCACAATACCGCCGCCGGCCTGAATATACAGCACCTTATCCTTGATCACCGCCGTGCGGATCGCAATCGCCATATCCATGTTGCCGGACCAAGACAAATACCCTACTGCGCCGCCGTAAACACCCCGTTTGACCGGCTCCAACTCGTCGATAATCTCCATGGCGCGGATTTTGGGTGCCCCAGTCAAGGTGCCGGCAGGGAACGTCGCGCGTAGCACGTCGATAGCATTCAGACCGGGATTCAATCGACCTATCACATTAGACACGATGTGCATCACATGGGAGTAGCGTTCGATCACCATTGCTCGGTAAGTTTGACGCTACCGATCTCACTAACCCGGCCTACATCGTTACGTCCCAAATCAATGAGCATCAGTGTTCCGCCAGTTCCTTAGGATCGGCCAGCAATTCCGCTTCCAGCGCCTTATCTTCAGCCTCCGTGGCCCCACGCGGGCGAGTACCGGCAATCGGACGTACCGTCACTATGCCATCCTCTAACCGGGTCAGAATCTCCGGCGACGAACCGACGATATGAAAATCGCCCAAATGCAGAAAATACATGTACGGCGACGGGTTGAGACTGCGCAACGCACGATACAGATCTAACGGTCTGGCGCGGAACGGAATGGACATGCGTTGCGAGGGCACCACCTGCATACAGTCCCCGTCAACGATGTACTGTTTGATTCGACGTACCGCGTCTTCATAACCCTGTTGAGTGAATGCCGATTCGAAATCGTCCTCACCAACTTCCTCCTCATCTAACTCAGCTTCAGTGTCCCGGGCGTAATCGATATGGCCGGTGCGCAGCTGCTCCACCAATTCATCCAGACGGTGTTGCGCGCCAAGGTAAGCCTGGTCCTGAGACGGATCGATTAGGACAATCAAAAACAACTTGCCGGACAGATTATCGAAGACCACCACCTCTTCGGACAGCATCAGCACGATATCAGGCGTTTGCAACGGGTCGGGATTGGGGCAATGTGCCAGGCGCGGCTCGATGTAGCGAATCGTGTCATAGCCGAAATAGCCCACCAAACCACCGGCAAAGCGGGGCAACCCCTGTTCGGTTTCGGCTACCCGGTAACGGGCCTGAAACGCTTGTAACCAAGCCAGCGGATCTGCACTTTCCGTGCTCTCAATCAGTTGCCGGTCGTGCTCTACGGTGATCTGATGTCCACACACCCGCACGATGGTCCGGCAGGGTAAACCGATAAACGAATAACGCCCCCATTTTTCACCACCTTGCACTGATTCGAATAAATACGTGTGCGGCGCATCGGCCAATTTGAGATAAGTACTCAACGGGGTATCCAGATCGGCCAACACTTCCCGAACGACGGGAACGCGGTTGAAACCCTGGGCGGATAACTGGTGCAAATTGTCCTGATTCATGACTGGAAGCCTGAAAAATCCGAAGCCAACCAACAACACCCGATGGGATTGCTGGAGACTCACTGTTTGACGTTTGTTGATTCTTGGTTAGCGGGATGCTAACGATACCATTAGGGCTTACACGCAACCAGAGCTTTCGTCGCTCATGCACCAGGTGTCGACGGCCTGGATGGCCATCGACAAGCCTACAGGGAAATATTCACGACGTCCTCTGGCACCGAGCTGCGTAAGCCCTGCGTTAGTTTGAGAACCGCCATCGTGAGAAATCAGCCAACTTAATCCTCTCCATTCAACACCAGCAATTCCACCCCTTCCTGCACTTGATCGCCCACGGCATAGTGCAGGCGCTCCACCGTCCCGGCACGTGGGGCGGTGATAGTGTGCTCCATTTTCATGGCTTCCAGAATAAGCAGTGGCGTACCGGCTTCCACGAGTTGCCCTTCTTTGACCAGGATTTGAATGATTGATCCGGGGCATTGGGGGCTGCCCAGGCTACCGGTATGGACTTCGATCTTCCATGCCCTCAGTCAGCGGATTATGCATCCGTCAATTGATGACTTTCGCCCTGAGTCAGAATCACCATGTCGTGACCCTGGCGCACCAGAGTGGCCCGCATCCTGACGCCGCCCAGATCGGCCACAATGTCGCCTTCGGCGCTCAATTCACCGCTGACCTTGAGCGAACCACCGGGCAAGTCCAAACACGATATGATCGCTGCGATAATGGGCCGTGACCCGCACTTCCCGGTCACCGTCGCGAAAATATAAGGTCTGCAAATTATCATCATTTAACCGCCAAGCACTGGTCAAATGCCAAGGGGACCAGGGATCGCCGGAGCGTCGGGCGTGAGCAACAGCTTCATGATCCACCCGCAATAACCGACCCAAGGTCGCCAGCGCCAGGATACGATCGGACACCGGCTGTTTGCCGGGAAACAATTCGCTGCGGTGATGCTCAATAAAGCCGGTATCCAGCGCGCCGTCTGCGAAAGCCGGGTGGGCCGTCACCGCCGACAATAGCCGTAAATTAGTCGCCACTCCCACGATTTGATAATCGGCTAATGCTTGCCGTAAGCGGCGCAATGCACCGAGCCGATCTTGATCCCACACGATTAATTTGGCGATCATAGGATCGTAGTGCATGCTGATTTCATCGTGATGACGCACGCCGGTATCCAGTCGCACGTGCAAATTTTCAACCGGGGTGCGTAAATGTTCGATACGACCGATGGACGGCAGGAAATCCCGTTCCGGATCTTCGGCATAAATCCGCGCTTCAAACGCATGACCGGTCACGGCCAGTTGATCCTGGGTGCAGGGCAGCAATTCATCTGCCGCCACGCGCAGTTGCCATTCAACCAGATCTTGGCCGGTGATCATCTCAGTCACCGGATGCTCGACCTGCAACCGGGTATTCA
>JAAUQA010000402.1 GCA_012032855.1 Candidatus Competibacteraceae bacterium | reverse complement strand
ATCCAACGCCAAGGCAGGGCGGCCAGGACGGACGACATGCAAAAACCCCAACTGGGGATCAAGCCCGACACCTTCCAGCGCAGAGCGGCAATCGTGTACCAACAACGTGTATAGAAACGAAATCAGCGCATTAAAACGGTCCAGTGGTGGGCGCTTGCTACGGCGTTCAAAATCAAAATCAGCCCGCTGATCGGCACGAATCAGACGCCGCAGCGCAGAAAAATAAATTCTGGCACCGTCACCCTCAAAACCCCGCAATACTCCCAAATCGGCAACTGTCACCAACTTGCGCATGATATTCGCCATCAATCGACTGGCCTGTCGCATCGCTTCGGCATCTTCTGTGTCTTTGGTGTCACGGGCACCCCGCATCAGAATTTGCCGACAATTACGCAATTTGCCGGCGACGCAGGCACGGGCAATCGCTAACGCGGCTTCTTTATTTCCCGCTGCCGCGTGCTGGGCTTGTCGTAGCAGGATGTTGCCGCTGACCGGGCCTTCCAGCCGCGCCTTGAATACGCCGTTACGATCCAGCAAGACGACAGTTCGCCCGTCCTCAGCGCAACGGTGCAGGACAGCGGGCGTAAGCATCACATCACCGACAGTCACAATGCTGCCCAAGTGATGCAAGGGCACCTGCAGGCGTTTTTCCCGATCCACTTCAACGCATAGCGTCTCACCTTCCAAGCGAACGTAAGCGTTGGGCGTGGTGATAAATAACGTGTTCAACAATTGCCGCATTACGAATCCTCTGCGTAAAACAGCTCCTCGTGCAATTGACTCAGTCTCCTTTTAGCAGCAACCGCTTCCGGCTGACAGGCGTCTTTTAGGGAACAGTGTCGACAGCGATCGTCATTCACCGGCGGCGGTAACTGCCCGACTTGCAACATAGCCCGTACCCTTGGAACTAGATCCTCGACCTGCACCCGTAAAGCAGGCGTGATAAAGACCTCTCGCCGCCGCCGTGAACTGTGATGAAAGATTGCGCCACGGGGAACGGCAAACCCGGTCATTTCCTCCAGACACAGCGCTTGGGCAGCGAGCTGAATATCATCATGTTCCTTGGCCCGGCTTCGGCCATGCTTGTATTCCACGGGGTACGGTGTGCCATCGGGAAAAAACTCCACGACATCGGCTTTTCCCACCAATCCCAGTCGGCGAGAAAATAACGGCAGAGCGCGTTCTACGCGGACACCGTCATCCATCTCACTACCGGGTTCGTCAACCTGCTCATGCACCGCCTGCCCCCGGAGCGTGTAAAGATTCTCATCGAACGTTTGTTCCAAATGAATCAAGGCACACTGCCGAGGGCAATAGCTGTAGTGCTGGAGGGCGGCGATCTGAACGGCGTTTTCCTCATCATCGTCCAGGTCCGACATGGCTAACCCACCAAACGGTTAAGCGTGACGCCTTCCGGTATTCCGTCGTCGTCAATCGTTACCCGGTAATCTTCGAAATGGCGCGGCACGGCGACATTTTCTTGGCGTTCAACCTGAATCCGCTCAAAAAGGGTATGAGCAGGAGAACGACCAAGCGCATTGTCATGCTCAAAGACATACAAGCCCCGCGTGGCCATTTGGCCGCGAGCGGCGGAATGATCGTGCTCGAACATGCTGCCCAGCGCCTCCCAGAGCAAGTGCAGATCGTCCTCGCAAAAGGTGGTCTGTTTAGCGAAATGCGCGGAAATAAACCCGTGGCCTCGATATAAGCCATACGGAATGGTGAATTTGCGTCCCATCGTCCGGTTATCACCGCCTTGTTTTTCGGCTTCGGCTTCGGTCGCTACCGCCATGCGGGTAATGGAATGTTCCAGCGGTACAACCCGATCAACGCTACGAGCAAAGGTCATTTGCACCGGGCCGCGGACTTGACCACAATTGACTCCTGTGGACATGACCGCGCCGAAGGTGCGCACATCATAGAAATTCTGGCACATCCATTGCCGGGCTTTTTCTACATTGTCCCCTCCCTTGCGTTTTCCGGTATCCCCCGCAAGATCAACATTGAGGGCCTCATAAGCCCGCTCGTTTTGCTGATTCAGAACCGCCTTTTCTTTGATATAGATGTCAAACGGCGGCTGTTCCTCTTTGCACAGGCCGATATAATTTCGCACCTTACGTTTCAAGCACACATCCGTGACTAATCCATGCCCGGTTTCAGGATCAACACGCGGTAAATTCCCGCATCGGGATCGCCGTTGGGATTGCCGTCCACCACATCGAACAGCAAAACAAATTCGTAACGTTTTTGTATGGGCTGACTCATGATTTCTCTCCTTGATCGGCAGAATTCTCTTTTTTACGGTAAAACGCTTGTCGCTGGTGGTAATAACCAATCGCGAAACGGCCTTGGTCTTCCAGGCTCAGTTGGCCGGGGAGATCACTGATTTCATCGACTATTTGGCCGATGAGCTTTTCCAGATTCACGGCTTGTCCTCGATTGTCCAGCTTGGCTATGTGGTGGTTTTTAAGTTTGAGCAGATGCGGGAATACAGTTACCGGCGTGGCTGAAGCCGATCCATAGAAACGATCCCGAATCGTGGCGTTAATTCCGGGACTGGCTGATTCCTGGGCGCGTTCCAGAACAGCGAATAAGCGGCCAAGACGATAACCAGTGTTGGTATTGTTTTCGTCAAGCGACACAGCAACCTCCTGTTGATTGGTTGAGTTAATCGTGCATTACGCACCAGCACAGCTTTAATAAGAGCAGCGCGTTCATAAGTCACTTTTTGTTCCGCGCGACCCGACGCAGCGCGGTGGATAACAACGTGCGTGGGTAAGGCGTTCCAGCCAAGATGGCTCGCATCAGCTCCCCCGCCAAATTGGGAATCACGTTATCCAGCTTACCCTGCAAGGCTGTCGACGCGAGTAATCGGGATAGTTTCGGATATTCAGACGCTTGGGGTGAATGCTCAAGGCGTAAATCATCAAAATGCTGGCGAATGTGACATGCCAAATCGCCAACGGTGGTTGGATGCCAGAATCGCACGGCAAGACGGGCATTATTGGGCGCTAACCCGAGCACGAAGAATTTTGTGGTGTCTTGATCAAGCGGTTCAACACCTGTTTGTGGGGCCGCGTAAAGAGCGCGGATTTTATTGGTGCGGTGCGCCGGATCGTCTTCGTCCGACTCAATCCAATCCAGAAAATCATCCTCGACCGGATGGGCTTTTCCCGCCCAGAAAACAGTGGAGGCATCGGCGACTTGCATTCGTTGCCGTGAGCCTTTGCGCAATAAATGGTTTAGCGCGGTGGTGTAACCGAAAACAGCAGACTCGCCGACCGGCGCATTAGCCCCCTGTTTTTTTCCATAGGACTCAGTGGCGTCAAAATTGAAGGAAACGATATTTCCTCCTGAACTTTGAGCGCCCCAGACGCCTTTAATGGCTGTATGCAGACGGGCAGTACGATCATTTTCACCACTGACCAGACAATAACCGCTTTCATCGTTTGAAGAGGGGACGGCGATAACCTGGCGGACTGTCTTCCGTTGGCAAATCAGTTCATTGTCACCCTGTAAGCGAAAGGTTATAACTCCGGTACTGTCTTTAACATCCTGCCAATTTGAGTGTGCCTCAAGGTCAGTGAAATCCTGCTTTTCGAGAAAGCTCAGCACTGATCGAATACCCTGATCAGGGTCAGAAAGGTGTCGCGAATACGTTGAATAAAAGCCGCGTGCATTTTCTCGGTACGATCCTGCTCCTTGAGCAGCTTGTCAGGGCTTAGTTTTGCTGCCTTCGCCCCGCTGACAATCCCTAAAACATAGCCGCAAGTATCCCACAACAGATTGGCAAGGACGCCGGAAGTCTTTTTCTCTCCTTGTGGCACAACAAAGGATCGTCCAACTTTCTTTTTGCCTTCCCCTGTCCGGGTATCTTCCAGATCAATAAAATTTCCCTCACTATCCAAGACAATGAGGAAGGGAATCTCTTTGCGCTCGAAACCCGGTTCTGGCAGTTCATCGCCCAAACGACTGTGAAGTTCATGCAAAGACTGCAAAATCATCCCTTGACCTC
>JAAUQA010000044.1 GCA_012032855.1 Candidatus Competibacteraceae bacterium | reverse complement strand
CCAAATCACCTTCCGATGCGCCGCCTGAAGGAGCAGACGATGCCGTGGCCTATTATCAACGACGGGCAGAAAACCTACTGGACGAAGGAAAACAACAGGAAGCGCTTTTACAAATTGATGCCGGGCTACAAATCAATGCTCAACATGAAGGACTCAAGCAATTAAAGGAACGAATCCGTACCGCGTTGGCCAAGGAGCGGCAGATCAAACAATTATTGTCGCAGGCGGAACAGTATCGGGAGCAAACGCAACTCATTCAGCCATCTGGAGATAACGCCTACGAGACGTATCGACAGGTTTTGGCGTTGGATACGGGGAATGTGCGGGCTCAGCAGGGATTAGCACAGATTGTCGATACCTATCGGCAACAGGCCGAAGCACTGCGAGATCAAGGTCAGTGGCAGGATAGCCTAGCCAAAATCGACGAGATATTGCAGGTCTTTCCCGACAATGCAGGAATGCAGTCGTTGCGCAAGAGGTGCTGGAGGCGTTCGCTGCTGCACGTGGACAAGAGAAGCTGAGGGATGAAATTGAGCAGCTGCTAACACAGGCGGAGCAATACCAAACGCAACTCCTGCAACCACCTGGGGACAATGCCTACGAAACCTATCAACAGGTGCTGACGTTGGACGCGGAGAATGACCGGGCTCAGCAGGGATTGGCACGGATTATTGATACCTATCAGCAACAGGCCGAAGCACTGCGAGATCAAGGCCAGTGGCAGGATAGCCTAGCCAAAATCGACGAGATATTGCAGGTCTTTCCCGACAATGCAGAAATGCAGTCGTTGCGCAAGAGGTGCAAAACGCCTTCAATGCTGCTCAAGACCAAGAGGAACTGCAGCAAAAGATCGCCCAACTTTTGGCACAGGCGGAACACTATCGCCAGCAAGGTCAATTAACCCAGCCCAACGATGCCAATGCCTATCAGGCATTCCGGCAGGTGTTGCAACTGGATTCCAATAACGAGACTGCCCAAAAGGGCCTGAATCAACTGAGCCGAGATATTGAACAGCAAGCCCAACAATTCCGGCAAAAAGGCCAGTTGGCGGCAAGCATGTCATCTATCGAGGAAGGATTACGGGTAGCGCCGCAAGATCAAAACCTACAAGCACTTCGTGCTGAGGTTAAAAAGGCAATCATCGTAAACCAAGAGATTGATCAACGACTCGCTCGGGCGCAGCAGTATTGGAACCAGAAAACCCAGCTAACTCAACCGGCCGGTGACAACGCTGCGGAAAACTACCAAAGGGTTTTAGAGCTGGATTCTAATAATACCGAGGCTCAGCAGGGTTTAGAGCAGTTAACGGCCTATTTTCTCCAGCAGGCCAAACAACTGCAACGAGAGGAACAGCTGCAAGAGAGCTTGGTGCAGATCACCGAGGGACTCAAGGTTTCCCCTAACAATAAGCTGTTATTAGCATTGCAGGATCAAGTGCAAGGAAAATTGGGTGAAATAGAAACAGCACAAGCAGCGGCTGAACGCCGACAGCAGGAAATCGCTCGGCTATTGGATCAAGCGCATCGCCAGTTGGACGAATCAAAACTGGATACCCCCCGCTGATGATAATGCCTACCAGTCTTATCAGGCGGTCTTGCAACTTGACCCCGATAATCAGCAAGCTCGGCAGGGATTAGCGACTCTCGCTGATCGTTATCAGCAACTGGCTGAACAGCAAAGTCAGCAAGAGGATTTTCAGGCCAGCCTAGACAGCATTAAAAAAGGCTTACAGATAGCCCCGGATCATGAAAGCTTGCGCCCCCTGCTGGAACAAGTACAAGCAAAACGAGCTGAAGAGTTGGAAAAGTCACGAGAGGGCGAGCAGCAACAACGCATAACCCAGTTATTGGAGCAGGCGGAACAGCAAATAGAGCAGCTCAGACTAACCTCGCCTGCGGACAACAATGCCTATCAAACCTACCAACAGATTCTGGAACTTGATCCTGATAATGAGCAAGCCAAGCAGGGATTTCAAAAAATTGGCGATCGTTATCTAAAATTAGCCGAAAGATACCAAAGAAACGGGTCCTTACCAGCCAGTTTAAATACTATCGATAAAGGTCTCGGCGTAGCCCCCGATCACCCTGAGTTGTTGGCCCTACGCAAGGCAGTACAGTCTGACTTGGCGCAGCAAGAACAACGGAGAGAAGCGGAAGAAGCACAACGCCGACAAGCTGAGACAGAACGCCAGCGAAGCGCGGAGGAGACTCGGCGTAAAGCTTTAGAAGATGAACGGCGTCGACAGGCGAATTTGGAAAAACAACGCCAAACCGAGCAAGCCCGGCGCAAAGCAGCCGAGGAAGAGCGACGCCGCCAGGCTAAGTTGGAAGAACAGCGCAAAGCCGAAGAAGCGCGCCGCCAGGCTGAACAAGCCCGTCGTCAGCAAGCAGAACTTGAACGCCAGCGGGCTGCCGAGGAAGCGGCGCGACGGCAGGCCCAAGAACAACGGCCCCAGCCGGCGCCGGAAAAGCCACGTATGTTCGGAACGTTCTAGCATCACCTCTAAACCCTCTCCCACAGGGGGGCGGGAGAGGGGGTTGGGATTACTGCCGACGGCTAAACGGCCACCTTTGCTCCGTTGGCAGGCGCTTTATCTTTCCTGCGTCGTTGCAACGCGATCACCGCGATCAGCACTAACACGGCCGGTATATACATCCAGAACTTAGCCGGACGTTCCAGCTTGAGCTCAATCCCTTTGATCTCCCAGTCGAACTCGATACCTGCTTCGGCAGCCGGGCTACCCCAACTGACCGCATCGACCAGTACCTGATCATTTTCCATGCGCAGGGTCAATCCGGCATTTTCCAGACGCTCTTCTCCGGACGCTTTGGGACCCAACGGCAGGGCTATGGTTTTAGTGACCAGATCGCCTCCCAGAGACTCGCCTTCAACGATTAAACGGATTTGATCATCAGCTGGTTTCTCGGCGGCGATTTCGGCAATCTTAGTCGGTTCGACCATTTCCCTGGGTGGATGGATCTGATCCAGCCAAAAGCCGGGTCGGAACAGCGTAAAGGCGATCAGCAGCAGCACGACGCTCTCCCACAGGCGGTTTCTGACCAGGAAGTAGCCCTGAGTCGCTGCTGCAAATAACAGCATCGCTGTAACGGCGCCGATGAAGGTGAACAGCAATTGCACCAGTGGTCGATACCAATCAACAGGAGTTGATGGTTAAAAATAAAAAGAAAAGGCAGGATCGCGGTACGGATGTCATACATAAACCCTTGGATACCCGTGCGAATCGGATCACCTCCGGAAATGGCCGCCGCTGCGAATGCCGCCAACCCCACCGGCGGCGTGTCGTCGGCCAGGATGCCGAAATAAAACACAAACATATGCACTGCGATCAACGGAATGACCAGACCGTTTTGTTCGCCCATCGCCACCAAGACCGGCGCCATCAATGCCGACACCACGATGTAATTGGCTGTGGTCGGTAAGCCCATGCCCAAGATCAAACAAATCACCGCGGTAAATAGCAATGCCAACATCAGATTGCCACCGGAAATCAAGTCGATGAATTCGGTCATCACCAAACCAATGCCGGTCAGGGTCACGGTGCCGACCACGATGCCCGCGGCGGCAGTTGCCACACCGATGCCGATCATATTACGCGCGCCGGTGACTAGGCCGTGGAATAGATCGTTGAACCCTCTGCGAACGGCAGCGGTGAATTCACCGTGACCGCGGAAAAACGCCATGATGGGCCGTTGGGTAATGACGATAAACGCCATGAAGACTGTCGCCCAAAAGGCTGATAAACCGGGGGAGAACCGTTCGACCGTCAGGCACCACACCAGGACCGACACCGGTAGCAGAAAATACAAACCGGATTTGACCGTAGGGCCGGGTTCCGGCAATGCCAAAGCCATCTCGTTGGGATCGTCTTCGGCCAGTTCCGGATAACGAGCGCCGTACCAGAGCAAGCCCAGATAAGCGCCCAGCATGAGTGTTCCCACGATCCAGAGAGCGCCTGTGCCGAATACAGTACGGGTCCAGCCGATCCCGTAGTAGACCACGGCGGTTAGGATGATCATCCCTAAGAAAACCGACACGAAAACGAATAAGCGTTGCGCCAAGTGTTCTGGGTCGCGCGGGGCAACCCCTGCATGCCCGCTTTCATGGCTTCCAGATGCACGATGTAAACCAGCGCGATATAAGAAATCAACGCAGGCAAAAAGGCATGCTTGATGACCTCCAGATAAGAAATTCCGACATATTCCACCATTAAAAAAGCAGCCGCCCCCATCACCGGCGGCGTCAACTGGCCGTTGGTGGAGGACGCCACTTCGACTGCGCCGGCCTTTTCAGCAGAGAAGCCCACCCGCTTCATGAGTGGAATGGTGAAAGTGCCGGTAGTGACCACGTTAGCAATAGACGAGCCGGAAATCATGCCGGTCATGGCTGAGGCGACCACTGCCGCTTTGGCCGGTCCGCCGCGCAGATGGCCCAACAGAGAGAACGCCACTTTGATGAAATAATTACCTGCCCCCGCTTGTTCCAGCAAGGCCCCGAACAGCACGAACAGAAACACGAAATCCGTGGATACGCCCAATGCGACACCGAACACACCCTCGGTAGTAATCCATTGATGGTTGGTGACCTGAAACAGCGAGGCCCCTTTATGCTTGATGACATCGGGCATATAAGGCCCGAAGAAGGTATAAATCAGCAAGATAATCGCGATGATCGCTAAGGGAGGACCCAGTGCGCGCCGCGTCGCTTCCAATAGGGCTACCATGCCGATGCAAGCCACAATAACATCCATTAAAATCGGTGCACCCGGTCGCAGCGACACCTCTTGATAGAACAGAAACAGATAGGCGGCGCTGAACGCACCGAGCGCGGCGAATATCCAGTCCTGAATCGGGATATAGTCGCGAGGAGAGCGTTTTAAAGCGGGATACGCCGTAAATGCCAAAAAGATGGCGAACGCTAGATGGATAGAGCGCGCTTCGGTGCTGTTGAAAACGCCGAAGTTGAAGACAAAAGGTAAGGGGGAGGCGTACCACAGTTGAAATAAGGACCATGTCAAGGCGACGCCGATCAAAATCTTGCCGGTCGTTCCCTGTGGTTCACGGCGCCGTGTCCACTTGGGCGACGATGTCCCGAGCATCCTGCCCGGAAATCGTCCGACCGTTGAGTTTCTCGTCAGTCATAGTGTGACTCTCGCGGTGGTTATAGTGTGCCGCTGGCCGATGCGGATTTTTGATTATCGCGCTGTGCTTGGGCTTTCACTGCTCCCAAGCGTGCCAATGCGTTCTGCTACGTTAAACAGATTCCGTGCCATTATGTTTTGCCACGTTAAACAGTTGTATAACTTAGCGAGAACCGAGTCAAACGAGTTCTTAGTCTAATGCCCTATTCTAGGGCGAAAATTTTGCGCATTGTTTGCTACAGCTCGCCGTGCGAGCGTTTATTGAATGTGGTGCAACCGATCGGTGCGACGTATGACTGATTCGCCATAGCGCGTTTCAAACCAGCGTGCCCACGCCATGAGCTGATGTTCGCTGATACCTAACTGAGTGGATAATTCGCGCATGGTCATCACCGCCTCATCAGCTTGCGTGTAGGCGTTCGCCTGGAAGGTAAACCATGTATCTTCTGTACGACTTCGCTAATAGAGTCTTCCACTTGATTGCGGATAGCAGCCGGCGTCTGCTCGCTGAGCAAGAAACAAGCGGCATTGTCCCAATCTGGTGCATGAGGGCCAGACTGAAAAACAGTCAGGGCATCATTGACGGTTCTGTATTCACTCACGGCTATAACCTCTTCCAACGGACGGTAATGTTTGGTAATAGCCTAATCGCAAACTGTAAGTAGTCTATTTCTGGAAGGTTTCAATCCGGTAATTTTTGTAACAATCGTGTAACACTCCAGCGGAGCTGGCTGTAGGGACTAAACTTTTTGCATTCCCCAGGAAAAATTGCCTTGCCGTAAATCCAACTGTTCAATGGGAGAAATAACCATGCCGTCCCTAACCAGAAGTTACTGTCTGATGCGTGTGCTACTGATTTTTGTGGCGTTGTTCGGGACTTCAGCAACGCTGGCTCAGGATCGTTCCTATATTCTCGCCACTGCGACCACGGGTGGAACGTATTACCCGGTCGGGGTTGCCATTGCCACGCTAATCAAAGTCAAGCTTGAGCCCAAGTATAAAATTTCCCTATCAGCAATCAGTTCGGCTGGTTCGGGAGAGAACGTCAAACTGCTGCGGGAAAATCAAGCCCAATTCGCGATTCTGCAGGGTTTATACGGCGCTTGGGCATGGAATGGCGAAGGTCAGGTCGAGGCCGAAGGCCCTCAAAAGCAGCTTCGCTCAATCAGTATGCTGTGGCAGAACGTAGAACATTTCACTATTGATTCCAGCCTAGCCAAGACCGGAGAAATCGACGATTTGAAAAATTTGTAAAGGAGAGAAATTCTCTATTGGGAAGCGTAACTCGGGTACTGAAGGCTCAGGCCTTCAGATTCTGGCAGGACTCGGCATCGACCCTGAGGCCAGCTTCGAATTAGCGTATCTCGGCTATGGCCCCAGCGCCGAAGCATTGCAAAACGGCACCATCAAGGGCATGAATACGCCCGCCGGCGTGCCCGTGGCGGCGGTGACTCAAGCATTCGCCGCGTTGGGCGATAAGCTCACCGTGTTGGACTTCACCGATGAACAAATGCAACGGGCCAACGGCAATTACGATCTGTGGACCCGCTTCGTTATCCCGGCCAATACCTATCCCGGTCAAAGCAAAGCAATACAAACGATTGCTCAGCCAAATTTTCTGGTGGTGCGAGAAGACATTGATGAGGAAACCGTTTACCTGATCACTAAAACGCTGTATGAAAATCTGCCCTTTCTCCATAATATCCACAAAGCCACCAAGGACATGGACATTAACCAGGCAATTGCCGGACTGCCGATCCCACTGCATCCGGGGGCGATGCGTTATTATCAGGAAGCCAATCTGACGATTCCGGACAAATTACAAGCCCAGTAACTATAGCTAAACCACTTTATTTTGATCACGGTGTTTAGCTATATCTCTTTGATTTGTAGCGCAACTTATCCCTAAATCGAATCGATTTATAGGGGTTGCGCTATAATGGATTGGCACTGTTAGTGCTTAGATCAAGGACATGGTTTCAGCCAAGGAGATCTTCGTATGAATCTAAGCACCTCCCTCGTCATCCCTTTAATGACCATAGCAAGTGCGCCGGCGTATGGGCAAGTGACCGACCTCAGTGGATGGGGATTTTACCCGCTGATCAATCAGCCGATGTTGGTGAATATGGCCACGCTGATTTACCAGTGGAATCTGGAGCGCCGGGCTTGGCGGAAGGCCTTCGATCCGCACTGCGTAAATACTGATCCGCGCCGCGCATGGCGGTACGACAGCGACGATTATGCTTATGGGGTCAACACCTATATCCCGCCTGGACACGCCCTGACTTATTCATGCACGAACGCACTACCCCGACGATAGGTTTCAAAATCGACCGGTTTGCCGTTGAACAGATCGGCAACCCGGTCCTGCCAGTGCTGACGCTGTGCTGGAACGAGTCGTTCCAACGTCGTTGCATCCAATTCAATACATACCCCGCTGTGACGTACCCGGCAACGCACCGTGTCGGGGTTCAGCTCCTGCTTGAGTAATGTCTCTATCCGGTTTACAGCCTGCAATGTATCGGGATCAATAGTCATTCCCGTTTCGATGCGGCTCGATAAACAGGGTGCGGCAGGTAGTTCCGCCAAGTCTTGCAAATCCAAACTGCGAGCTAACTCGCGAATACCAGTTTTATCGATACCGGTTTCGACAAAGGGGTGGCGAACGCCATGCTCAACCGCAGCTTGCAGACCGGGCCGGTAATCGCCCAAATCATCCAAATTGGTGCCGGATAACAGCGTTTTGCTCGCTGAGATTTGCCGCGCCATAGCGCCGTAAAGATTGGTTTTGCAGAAAAAGCAACGATCAACCGGGTTCGCTCGGTAACGCTCATCGTTGAATTCACCGGCATCCAACCGGGTCAATCGCCAACCTTCTCGCGCAGCGTAACGATTGACTCGTTCGGTAGCCTGCGGCGGAACAGCTGGAGATACGGCATGGATAATTGTTGTCCGGTCATTCAGCGTGCGATGCGCAATCACCGCCAGCGTCATGCTGTCCACCCCGCCGCTGACGGCTATTGCTACATCGTTCTCCAGACCAAGCAGGTAGCTCTGCAATGCATCTAATTTGGTGTCACTCATCATAGTCCTCAGCTTGATCCTGTTCGACTTGGCGGCGTAGCGCTTCACGCCCGGCGCGTTCCACATTTGCGGCGGCCAGATCATCCATCTCCGCTTTACGGGTCAAACCGCCATCGGGTCTTCGTGCCTGTTTAACCCGAAAGCGACCGATCGCAGTGTCATGGGGGATAATCTCACGTTCCAGCACGGCACGTTGTACGATCTGCCAGCGGATTCCCAAGGTGCTGGTTCGCCGAAACAACTAGCCAATACTGCTTCCAGAGCCTCAGGTTTAGCCAACACCTGTACTTGGGTTGTCATGCGACCCTTTTTACCGAATACCGGCGCTTGTATCACATCCAATACATCTGACCTAGCACGGAGCCGCTCCAGTCCAACCGCTAAATCTTCAGCAGTTTGATCGTCCAGTTCGAATTGGCAAACGGCCACTTGATCGTTGATCATTAGTTGCGGGGCGGACTCGAAAACCAGCACCCGCAGGATATTGCTGATACCCGCAAACGATTTGCAACCGAACCCGATGCCACTGCGTTGCAGCCTTTTCGGTATACTCAAAAGTGCAAAGCTGGGGTTTAGATAACGGAGAATTGCAGCCCCAGTGGGCGTGATGCGTTCCCCGTCGAGATCGTCCTGAAACATCGGAAACCCTTCCAGTAACAACGTGGTTGCTGGCACGGGCACCGGTAACCAACCATGCGCACTCATTACCCGACCACGGCCCATTGGCAGCGGCGCGCATGACCAATACTCAATGTTAAGCCGGTCGATCAACCAAGCGGCGCAGACAATATCGGCAATAGAGTCCCATGCCCCCACCTCATGAAACTGTACCTGCTCGCTGGCAACGCCATGCACTTGCCCCTCAGCATCAGCCAGTAGTTTAAAAATGGCCAACGCATGTTGCTTGACGCCTTTCCCTAATTTGATCTCGCTCAACAAATCGTGAATTACTTGGAACGAGCGATGGTCATGATTGTCTGGTTGGACAGGCTCGACCTCAAAACGCGAACCGCTCTGGGTATGGTCGCGATAGGCGCTGCGTCGAACCGTAATCAGACGGGTCAAATCAGCTTCAACGAGCGCCGCCTGTAAGGGTGATTCGAGTTCCGGCCAAGCGTCCAGCAGCGCCCCAACAAACATATCGCCGGCAACGCCGCCAAGAGGATCAAGATGCAAATGCAAAGACATGAAGGTGCTCCGTCGCAGTGGAGTCGTCGAGCTGTGCTCACTACACTTGATCACTAATTACTACTGATTGTTCCACGATGGCCAAAGACGCGGTTTTCAATCCCAGGCGACACCGGTTACTGCGCAAGCAGATTCCCATTACAGAAAACCTGATTACTGTCGGTCTCTCGATTGCGTTGCTCGGTATTGTGCTGTGGGTCGCAGCGCAGAAGAACAATTTCGATCCCGCTGACCGAGACGTCTCGCCCGATTTATTACGACAAGCGTCCAACGCACTCACGCTTTACAATCCGCCGCTCAAACCGTGGCGTGTACCAGGAACCGAAAGCGCCTCACCTCAGATATTCGATTTCGGTCCATTCCCAGCAGCGATTGCCGACTCGGTCTGGCAACCAACGGCGCCATTCAAACAATTCGGCCCGGATAATCTATTCGAGAAAATCAACGGCGAAGCGCCCAAGTTTCTCAAGCAAGGTTTTCGGAAGTTATTCTACGTTGTGTTGCGATCGAAAGCCGATAACAGTGAAATCGCGATCGAACTGTTCGACCAAACCGACATGGGCGGCAGCCTGGGGGTTTTCTCTGAACATCAAACCGCCGAGACCGCACCCGAACAGCAAGGTGACGTGGTGTATTTCCGCACCTCTATCGGCATGATTGGCCGTAAGGGGCAGTTCTTCTTCCGGGTTGCTGGCGATTCTGATTCGGAAGCCATTCGTGAAAAAGCACAGCAACTGGCGGTTGCTTTCGAACAGTTGCCGGACGCGGAAGTTAGTGAACAACCTCTGGAATTCCGCGTGCTCAATGAACGCTTGGGGATTGCTTCGGAACAGATCGCTTTTCAGAAGCAAAATGTCTTTCAGTACGATTTCGCCCGGGCGTTCTGGTTTGGTCGGCCCGATCCGGATAATTCAGCGGCACTGTTTATCCATCAAGCCGAGTCGCCGGAACTGGCTCAGCAACTCTTCGATCTGTTGCTGGAAGAACAGGGCTACGATTACGAAATCGTCGAACAAGGCGAACAGCAGGCACTACTTTGGCATCGGTTCCTCGACAATCATTTCGCCCTCGGTCAGCTGGGGCCGTTCGTTTTTGGTACAGAGAACGAAAAGGATCGGGATCGTAGCCAAGCCGTTCTAAAGCAATTCGCAGAGGCGTTGGCCGATGAGTAAACATTACCCGCACCGCGATTATCAAGGGTTGCCTATCACCCGTCGCGAATTGCTCAAACGTGGCCTAGCCGTGGCCGGGGTCAGCGCCGCTGCTGGTTATCTGGCCTTTGCGCCGGAATATTTCCCGGGTTCACTTAAAGATCACAGCGGTTTGCGCAGTGTGCCGCAACCGGTACCGTTTCAATTGTCCGATTTCCGCGTCGCTAGACACACTGGCGAGGCCGATGTGGGTATAGGTCGCAGCGGTCCGCTGGCCGCCAAATTGCGCAAAGCACTGGATGCGCTGGGCGGCATCACCCATTACATCAAACCCGGTGATGTGGTGTTGCTGAAACCAAACGTCGCCTTTGATCGTTCGCCGATTCTTGGGGCGACCACTAATCCTGCCATCATCGAAGAACTAATCAACTTGTTGCTGGTGGATTGCCGGGCCGCCGAGGTGCGGGTCGCCGATAACCCGATCGAATCGCCCGCTGACTGTTTCGCCAAAAGCGGTATCCGGCTGGCCTCGGAACGAGCCGGTGCGCGGATTTATCTGCCCGACAGCAACGCCTTTCAGGATTTGTATACGCCGGGTGCTACCTTGATCGAACAGTGGTCGTTTTTCCAACGGCCGTTCAAAAACGTTACCAAGGTGATCGGTATTGCACCGGTCAAAGATCATAACCTCTGCCACGCCTCACTCGGCATCAAAAACTGGTATGGGTTGCTGGGCGGGCGGCGCAATCAGTTCCATCAGGATATTCATGAGATCGTTTCCGATTTATCGTTGATGATCAAACCAACCCTGACCATTCTGGACGGTACCCATGTACTGATGACCAACGGTCCTACCGGCGGCGATCCCGCATACGTCAAAAATGCGGAAGTGGTGATGGCCGGCATCGATCCGGTTGCGTTGGACGCCTGGGCTTTCGAACACTTGTTGGAACGTAAGGGTGATCTGCCGGAGTATCTACACCGTGCAGAGCGCAAGGGTAGCGGCCGGGTCGATTATCGCGGGCGCATCCGGGAGATCGTATGAAGCAATACCTGCCCTCCAAGGTCCAGCTTGATCGTCTGTTGCGCCTAACCCAAGAGCGCATCAATGCTCAAATCGTGTTTTTGAAATCTCTGCCCTACAAGGAGCATTTCAACCGTCTGTTGCACTTGACCCAAATGCATTTCAACTCGCAGATCGCGTTTTTGAAATCCCTGCCTTACCAGGAGCATCTCAATCGCCACCTACGCTTGACCCAAGTGCGGATCGGGTCGCAGATCGTGTTTTTTGCGCTGTTTCTATTCGCGGTCTGGGCCACCTGGACCTCGCGCCTCGAAGGCTATCCGGTATCGCGCCTATTGGAAATGAACCCGCTGGTTACGCTGACCACGGTGCTGTCCACCGGTTACATGTATCAGTTTCTCGGCTGGGGATTGCTGATTATTGGCCTTACTTTTTTGTTCGGGCGGGTGTTTTGCAACTGGATTTGTCCGTTCGGTACGCTGCATCAGTTCGTCGGCTGGCTGTTCAATAACAAATCAACCGCCCAGCGGATTGAACAAAACCGCTATTCACGATTTGCAGTATCTAAAATACTCCGTCCTCATTGTTTTCATTATTTCTGTCAGCCTTGGGTGCGTTGT
>JAAUQA010000043.1 GCA_012032855.1 Candidatus Competibacteraceae bacterium | reverse complement strand
AACAATCGGCCGTTTGGATTTGCGGCGCTGAGGAAGCGTGGTCAGGATATTCGCTTCGGCAATTAAATCGGAGTAGAAGTAGCAGGGCGAAGCAGAGATTTTGAATGCTTGTGGCCGAGTGTTCTTGCTGGAGAAGTTGCTCCGTGCTCACCTCTTCGGGGAATTCCGGGGGGGTCATGTCAAGTACCTGAGCGTGAGTTTGAATAAACGCGCTGCTCTCGGGGTTGAAAAAGTGGGAAAACGACGTTGCCGAACGGGGAAGCGTAACAGGACGAAGCACGGGGCTAAGGCGCTGAAACTGCTGCAACAGCTCGCCGCGATTTTGGGGCAAGGGAATCGAACGCCCCGGCGTGAATCAGGCTCATGACTTGTTCGGCGTTTACAAACTCGGGGTCGGTGCGCATGGCCAGGGCCACGTTGGTCAGCGCCAGATCTTCCTCCAGCACCGGACCGTGACCGCACCACTCCGATAATCGATGGGCCAGAATCAAATCGTTATCGCCCAGGCGCAGCAAATACTCAACCAGTGGCGCGGCCATCACATATGCCCCACTTCTTTCGGAATATCGTAGAAGGTCGGGTGGCGATAGACTTTGCTGTTGGACGGCTCGAACAACGGCCCTTTCTCACCGGGGGAGCTGGCGGCGATATCCGACGCCTTCACCACCCAGATGCTCACGCCTTCGTTGCGCCGGGTATACACGTCGCGGGCGTAGCGGATGGCGGTTTCCGGATCGGAGGCATGTAAACTGCCGACATGCTTGTGAGCCAAGCCGTGCTGGCTGCGAATGAAAATTTCGAATAAAGGCCATTCTTGCATCACTGTTCTCCTCTTTGCTCAGGCGGCGGCATGTAAGGTCCGTTTATGGGCGTGCGCTAGCGCGGCGTCACGCACCCATCGGCCATCCTTATAGGCCTTGACCCGTGCCCGCAACCGCTCGCGGTTGCATGGCCCGTCGCCGTTGATGACATTGAAAATTCTTACCCAGTCGATCGGGCCGAAGTCGTAATGACCGCGCTCTTCGTTCCAGCGCAACTGCGGATCGGGCACGGTTAAGTTCAGAAACTCGGCTTGCGGCACGGTCTGATCGACGAAACGCTGGCGCAGCTCGTCGTTGCTGTACAGTTTGATTTTCCACTGCATGGACTGGGCGCTGTGCGGCGAATCGTTGTCGGAAGGACCGAACATCATTAACGACGGCCACCACCAGCGGTTGAGTGCATCTTGAGCCATCGCTCTTTGTTCGGCTGTGCCGCGCGCCAGAGTCAGCATGATGTCGTAGCCCTGACGCTGATGAAAACTTTCTTCCTTGCAAATGCGGATCATGGCGCGTGAATAGGGGCCGTAGGAACAGCGCTGCAAGGTTACCTGATTCATGATCGCCGCCCCGTCCACCAGCCAGCCGATGGCGCCGATGTCGGCCCAGGTCAGCGAGGGGTAGTTGAAAATGCTGGAATACTTGGCCTTGCCGGAGTGCAGCTGTTCGATCAACTGGTCGCGGGATATGCCCAGCGTTTCCGCCGCGCTGTACAGGTACAACCCGTGTCCGCCTTCATCCTGTACTTTGGCGAGCAGAATCGCTTTGCGTTTTAAGCTGGGCGCGCGGGTGATCCAATTGCCCTCAGGCAACATGCCGACCACCTCTGAATGAGCGTGTTGGGAAATTTGCCGGATCAGCGTTTTGCGATACGCCTCCGGCATCCAGTCTTTCGGTTCGATTTTAATGTCAGCGTCGATGCGCTCTTGAAAAGCGCGCTCTTCGGGCGACAGTTCTTCCAGCGATCTCACTCGATCAACACCGGTATTGACCATTTGTGCATACATGGGGAATCTCCACGGTTTAGTAAATGCAGTACTTAATTAGCGGCGGCTTCGGACAAACCACCAAAACGCTGGTAAAAATCCCGGCCGACTTCAGGCAAAGGACCGTCGGCGGAGAGCAAAACCCTGGAAAGATATTGCTCGGATGGTCCCGACAGCAGCCGGTACAAATTGCGGCACAGCAGGCGGGCCGAGGCGCCTACCCAATCGGGTGGGAGCAACTCATTGGGCAGTTGCGGATCACGCAACAGCAAACGCCGGTATTCATGAATCAACAAGGTACGGACTTGGAAGCATTGTTCGGGATCCAGGGTGTCGGCGCTTTCCAGTGCTGCCCATATCGGCCGGAATTGCGCCAGAAAACGGTGATAATCCTCAGATAACCCGTCCAAATTCCAGCAGGTCTTCACCAGATTTTTCAATGGCGAGGATGCTACCGCCGCTTCGCTGGTAGCACGCATTACAATGACCTCATCCTGTAAGCCCAGCGCCTGCAGCGTTCCGCTCAGCAAATCCACTTCCGCCATCGGATGTGCCATGATGCCGGGAGCGATGGCGCCGAATCCTAACCAGCTGAGTTCCCGGCGCAGATTGTCCCGTTCGCTGCTAGTGATCTGCGAGGTTAGCACCAATCGCCAGACACCGTCCCAACGCATCGGGTGCTCGTCGTAAATCCGGCGAAACGCGTTTCTAAATCGCCGTAGCCCCGATTCCGTCACGCTGTAAAAACTGCGCCGGCCGACCTGTGCCGAGTTCAGCCAACCCTCCTTGGACAAGCGATACACGGAAGTCCTAACCAAACGCTGATTGAGGCCCAGTGGGTCCAATAAAGCAATGATGCTGCCCAACCATACCGTGCCTCCCCGCGGCACGATAGCATCGCCGTACAGGGTGATGATCAGCGATCCCCCCCGAATCGGGCGTTTGCCACGGAACTCGCTTACCAACTCTTCCACACGCCGAATTTTTGCCATGCTCAACAATTTCCGTCTTATGCTCTTCTTTTATGTAACATAATAAGAGAGATGCAGGGGTTAGCGTTTGTTATGACAGTCAGGCTCTTGATTGGTTGATCCTACCGTAACATAAGAATAAAAATAAAGTCTTTGGAGTGGATGTTGACATAACAAAAATGATACACTAAAAATGTACCGTATGAATTTTTTTGTGTCGCTTTTGGTTGGCTTTGTTTCGCATCTGTAACGTAATGAAGTTCAGTCAATATCCCTCAGTATCCCTGTGAGGGAGATTAAGGTCGGCTCAGACCGCCTACATAACAATCAACCTGATGTTTTCGGAGGATGTACTATGTTCAAGCCCATGATCGGTAGGGTGCTCGCCCTGGTCGCGCTGTCTTTTGTCGTGCTCACTCCGGTGTTCGCTGCCGATACCATCAAGATCGGGTCTTTCCTGTCGGCAACCGGCCCAGCTTCTTTTCTGGGCGATCCGGAGCTTAAAACCTTCCAACTGTATATCGACAAAATCAATGCGGCCGGTGGTGTGCTGGGTAAACAACTGGAGCTGATTCATTACGATGACGGTGGCGATGCGAACAAGGCCCGCACGTTCGTCAAGCGTCTGATCGAAAACGATCAGGTCGATATTATTCTGGGGGGCACCACGACCGGCACTACTATGGCCGCTATTCCGCTGGTCGAACGTGCCGAGATTCCGTTTATTTCCCTGGCCGGCGGGATCGAAATCGTTGAGCCTGTCAAACAATGGGTATTTAAAACCCCGCAAACCGATCGCATGGCCGCCGAAAAAATCATGGAGCATATGAAACAACAGGGCATCAGTAAAATCGCCCTGATTTCGGGCACCGGTGGTTTCGGACGTTCCGGTCGCGAACAGACCTTAGCAGTCGCGCCGCAGCACGGCATCGAGATGCTGGCCGATGAAACCTACGGTCCCAAAGACACGGATATGACCGCCCAGTTGACCAAGATAAAAAACACCGACGGGGTGCAAGCGGTGTTTAATTTCGGTTTCGGGCAAGGCCCGGCAATCGTGACTAAAAACTACGCTCAACTGGGCATTGAATGGCCGCTGTACCAATCTCATGGGGTGGCATCCAACAGTTACATCGAATTGGCCGGCGAGGCAGCCGAAGGCGTGTTGATTTCCGCTTCAGCCTTGCTGATTGCCGATGATTTGCCGGCTGACGATGTGCAAAAAGAAGTATTGGTGACGTATAAAAAGGACTACGAAGAAGCATTCAAGAATCCGGTGTCGACCTTCGGCGCCTATGCTTACGACGCCCTGATGATCGCGGTGGACGCCATGAAGCGTGCCGGCGATACGGACAAGGCCAAGGTGCGCGACGCCATTGAGCAGACCACAGGGTATGTGGGTGCTACCGGCGTAGTGAACATGACCCCGGACGACCACATGGGATTAGACCTTACCGCCTTCCGTATTTTGCAGATCAAGGGCGGTGGTTGGCAGTTGGTTCAATAAACCTGTCTGGATCAGGGCTTACGCAGCTCGTTCCAGAGGACGCCGTGAATACTTCCTTGTAGGCTTGACGACGGCCATCCAGGCCGTCGACACCCCTGGAACGAGCGACGCAAGCCCTGTGCGTAAGTCTTATAGATTTTAAGCGAGACCCCACTTTTTGCCCAGGGTAAAGAGGCGGTTGTTTCGATCACCACGCACTTAAACGCTAGGCGGGTTTATGTTCGCAGAATTTCTCCAATACTTATTCTCCGGCGTTACCATTGGTTCCACCTATGCGTTGGTGGGACTGGGGTTCGCCATCATCTATAACGCCAGTCATGTCATTAATTTCGCTCAGGGTGAATTCGTCATGATCGGCGGGATGGGCACAGTGTTCTTGCTCAACGTCGGCGTTCCGCTACCGCTGGCTATCGTGTGCGCTGTCGCGCTGGCTGTTCTAGCCGGGTTAGCGCTGGAGAAGTTCGCTGTCGAACCGTCTAAGCAAGCCGACGTCGTGACGCTGATCATCATCACCATCGGTGCGTCGATTTTTCTGCGCGGCTTGGTACAGGTGTTCTGGGGCAAAGAATTTTCGCGTTACCGCCGTTCAGCGGCAACGATCCCATCCACCTCGGTGGCGCGACTATCCTTCCGCAAAGTTTGTGG
Organism: Candidatus Competibacteraceae bacterium; assembly: GCA_012032855.1. The sequence continues at coordinate 7,367 of JAAUQA010000043.1, read as the reverse complement.
GTGTTAGGCGTTACGTTGGTGATCGTGGGCACCCTGGCCTGGTTTTTCAAATACACGCTGCTGGGCAAGGCTATTTTAGCGACGGCTTGCAACGCAGACGCGGCAAAGCTAATGGGCATCAACACTCAGTTCATTTTGTTTTTCTCGTTCGGACTGTCGGCTCTGTTGGGCGCGGTAGCGGGCATTATCATCGCTCCGATCACCCTGACCTCCTACGACATCGGCGTCATGCTGGGCCTCAAAGGATTTGTTGCGGCCGTGTTGGGTGGTTTGGGCAGTGCAGTGGGCGCCATCGTCGGCGGTTTGCTGCTGGGTATCATTGAGGCGATGGCGGCGGGGTATATCTCTTCCGATTACAAAGACGCCGTACCCTTCGTGATCATCCTGTTGATTCTATTTTTCCTGCCGAGCGGATTGTTCGGTGCCCGTGGGACGGAGCGGGTATGATGCTGGAAAAACTGACAACACCCCGTACCGGCGGCTTGCTGGTTCTGGCCGCGATCATTGTGTTGCTGCCGCTGTTCCTGCCCAATAATTACTATTACGACGTGGCGATCAAGATCGGTATCAACGCTATTGTGGTGGTCGGCTTGAATCTGCTGGTGGGCTATGCCGGTCAGATCAGTCTGGGCCACGGCGGATTTTTCGGCCTGGGCGCTTATACCTCCGGCGTGCTGACCGTCTATTACGGTTGGTCATCAATACTGGCGCTTCTGGCCGGGGTGGTGTTGGTCGGCGTTATTTCTTTCGCTATCGCCCGCCCCATCCTGCGTCTGAGCGGTCATTACCTGGCCATGGCGACGTTGGGCTTGGGGATCATCATCTCCATCATCATCACTAACGAGGATTGGTTGACCGGCGGTCCCGACGGCATGTACGTAGAACCGTTCACACTATTCGGCTGGGAACTCTACGGCGAACAGACCTGGTATTGGGTGATCGGGGTGTTGCTGGTCATCAGCGTGTGGCTAGCGCTCAATATTATCGATTCTCCGGCGGGTCGGGCTTTACGCGCGGTGCACGGTTCGGAGGTGGCGGCGCAGGTAGTCGGCGTCGATACCACCGGTTACAAGGTTCTGCTGTTCGTGGTTTCGGCGGTGTTCGCCAGTCTCATGGGCAGCCTGTTCGCCCATTATTCGGGGTTTATCAGCCCGGTACAGGCCGGTTTTTTCCACTCCATCGAACTGGTCACCATGGTGGTGCTGGGCGGCATGGCGTCTACTTTCGGGGCGGTGATAGGAGCGGTCATTCTTACCCTGTTGCCTCAGTTATTGAGTGGGTTCGAGGATTTCGAGATGGTGATCTTCGGACTGATTCTTATGCTGACCCTGATCTTTATGCCCAAGGGATTGGTGCCCACCCTGAGCACCTTACTGAAGAATCGGCGGGGAGGCTCCCGATGAGCCTGTTACGGGTCGAGAACCTCAGCAAATCCTTCGGTGGCGTGGACGCTATCGCCGATTTAGGCTTCGCTATCGAAGCCGGCGCCATCCACGCGGTTATCGGCCCCAATGGAGCCGGCAAAACCACCTTGTTCAATATGATCACCGGTCTATACCAGCCGACCCGAGGCGCTATTTTTCTGGAAGAACACAATATCGTCGGCCAAGCGCCTTATACACTGGCCAAGCGCGGACTGAGCCGGACCTTTCAGAATCTGCAGATCTGCATGAACATGACTGCCGTCGAAAATGTGATGGTGGGGCGTCATTTGCACCTCAACCGCAGTTTTATTGCCGCTATGTTGCGGTTGCCGATCATCGTGCGCGGCGATCGCCAGTGTCGAGAAAAAGCGGCGGAATTGATGGAATTCGTCGGAGTCGGCAAATACGTCAAAACGGATGCCAACGCCATGCCCTACGGCGCCTTGAAACGGCTGGAAATTGCCCGCGCCTTGGCGGCGGAGCCGAAGGTATTACTGCTGGATGAACCTGCCGCCGGCTTGAACGCCAAAGAAACCGCCGAGATCGACCAATTGATCCAAAAAATCGCCACTACCGGAGTCACCGTCGTGTTAGTCGAACATGACATGAAATTGGTCATGAACATCTCGGATTATCTACTGGTTCTGGACTTCGGTAAAAAGCTGGCCGAGGGCACGCCTGACGAGATCAGCAACAACCCCGACGTGATCGCCGCTTATCTGGGCGGCGGGTAACGACTAGCCTGCACGAGACTGATTCGCATGACCCAAGCCGCTTCCATCGTTAAATCTGAACATGCCCGGGTACGGCGCATCCTGAGGATGATCAGCGAATTGCAGCAAGAACTGCAAAACACCGGGCAAGTGCCGGATGCTGTGCTATTCAAGGCAATTTTTGATTATCTCGAGTCCTACGAGAAAACCCATTACCCCAAGGAAGATCGCTACCTGTTCGCTGCCCTGCGGCTGCGTGAACCGCAATCGCACCCATTATTGGATCAATTACAGCAGGATCATCAGCAGGGCGAGCAATGGATGATACGCCTGCATGATCTGCTGGACGCTACTCAAGGCGGTGAGCAAGAGTCCCGCCAAGCTTTCTTGGATGAGCTCGCTCATTTCGTGGCTTTGCTGGAAGAACACATGGACAGGGAGGAACAAGAGGTCTTGCCTCTGGCGCTAGCCAGCCTCAAGTCGGAAGATTGGCAGGCGGTAGATGAAGGCTATTTGCATTATGACCACCTGCTGCCGACAGTGTTGGGGGAAACCGCCAATGTCGATCTGCACCAACTGTTCACGCAAATCATTCACTTTGCGCCTGAACCGCTCGGTGGTTTGGGGCTCAAGCATGGGGATGCAGCGGCTGCCGCTGCCGTTAACCAAGGTTTGGGGGCCGACGGCGGTGGCCTGTCCGGGCAATACGGTCATGTGCGAGCCCTGGATGGATTATCTGAACAGGATTGGCAGGCGATCAACGAACAGTATTTGCATCATGACGATCCGCAATTCGGGCGGACCGTCAAAGATGAAATCCGTCAATTGCACACCCGCATGGCTTATGCGGCACCGGCTCCGATCGGTTTGGGCATGGAGAGCACCACGCTACCCGACACCCAAGACCGGGTACTGGAAATCCGGAGTTTGACCACCCATTACGGACGCATTCAGGCGCTGAACGGTGATTGATCTGCAGGTCAATAAGGGCGAACTGGTCGCTTTGGTCGGATCGAACGGTGCGGGTAAGACTACCCTGCTGCGCACCATCGCCGGTCTGCAACCCGCTAGTGCCGGTACGCTGAAATTCGCCGCTCAGGACATTACCCGCTTACGCGCTGACCGGCGTGTCAAATTAGGCATTTCCTTGATCCCGGAAGGCCGTCAGGTGTTCGGCCCCCTGTCGGTGGAGGATAATTTACGCTTGGGTGCTTACAGCCGTCCCCGGGATGAACAAGTTGCCGCAGATCTGGAACAGATGTACACCCTGTTCCCGATTCTCAAGCAGAAACGCAAGCAGGCGGCGGGCACCTTGTCCGGCGGTCAGCAACAAATGCTGGCGATGGCGCGGGCACTGATGGCGAGGCCGCAATTGTTGTTGCTGGACGAACCGAGCATGGGCTTGGCGCCAATTCTGGTGGAGGAGATTTTCAATACCATCCGTGAGCTGAAACGCCGTGGTATCACCACCTTTTTGGTTGAACAAAACGCTGCCGGGGCCCTGGCCATTGCTGATCGAGGTTATGTGATCGAAACCGGAGATATCGTCTTGTCCGGCTCGGGTCAAGCCCTGTTGCAAGACGACAAGGTCAGAGAAGCTTATCTCGGCCGCTAACGCGAGGAATCCACTATGGGTATTCCAGGCTATAGCTTAGCAACCCTGCAACAGTTCGTCGGGCGTGAACTGGGGGTTTCCAATTGGGTCACTATCGATCAAGCGCATATCGACGAATTCGCCGAATGTACCAACGATCATCAATGGATTCATACCGACGTGGAGCGTGCGAAAAAGGAAAGCCCTTACGGTGCAACTATCGCCCACGGTTATCTGACCCTGTCCATGCTGTCGCCGCTGCAAAATGAAGTCGGCTTGTTGCCGGACGATGCCAAGCAGGGCGTCAATTACGGCCTCGACCGAGTGCGTTTCATGACTCCAGTGAAAGCGGGTGCGCGCATCCGTATGCATGTGAAAATTTTGTCCGTAGAGGGTAAGGGCAATGGATTGTTGGTGAAAACCCAAAACACCTTCGAGATCGAAGGAGAGAAAAACCCGACTTTGATTGCCGAATCACTGGCGTTTTTGATGTAGAGCGCAACGGTGCTCAACTGGAGAGTTCGGTGACTAAGCCAACTGCGGAGACCACGCCGGAACAAATCCTGGCCGCCCTGAAACGCAACGACGTAACGGCTGAGCAGCTTTTGGAAGCGGTCAAGCACAGTGGGTTGACCGATGAACAACTGCTGCAAGCGGTTGAGGGACGGCAGATCAGCGCTAACGCCACTGACGGCGTACTCGGCCCCAATCCCTTCGTCGGCATCCGGTTGCAGGATATCGGTGCCACCGCCGGCACCATTCTCAAGCAGGCCGTTAAGCAACCGTTGACTGCAGCACGTCATCTCGCCGGATTCGCGCGGCAGGAATGGCAAGTCATCAAAGGCGAATCCGATTTGCAGCCGGCGCCGAGCGATCATCGGTTCAGCGATCCGACCTGGAATGAAAATCCGCTGTATCGGCGTTTCATGCAGTCTTATCTCGCTGTGCGTCAGGGACTGGACGAGTGGGTGGGCGCTACCGGTTTGGAACATCGAGATGCTGAACGAGCACGCTTCGCCTTATCCCTGGTCACGGAAGCGCTCGCGCCGTCCAATTGGATTATCCATCCCGCTGCGTTGAAACGCTTGCTGGAAACCGGCGGGGCGAGCGCCGTGCGTGGAGTTCAACAACTGATTGATGACCTCAGGCACAATAACGGGATGCCCTCCATGGCCGATCGCACCGCTTTTAAAGTCGGCGAGGATTTGGCCAACACACCGGGTTCCGTGGTGTTTCGCAACGATGTCTGCGAGCTGATTCAATACAACCCGCGCAGCGCCAAAGTCTATCGACGGCCTTTCCTGTTCATTCCCCCGCAGATCAACAAATTTTATCTGTACGATCTGTCCCCTAAGAAAAGCTTGATTCGCTATGCCTTAGAGCAGGGGTTACAGGTATTCGCCATCAGTTGGCGCAACCCGACCCCGGACCAGTGGGACTGGGGTTTGGAAACCTATATCCAAGCGTTAGACGAGGCCATTGATGCGCTGTGCGAGATCACTGCTAGTCCCGATTGTAATGTGCTTGGCGGTTGTGCCGGCGGTATCACAGTAACCACTTTGCTAGCGCACTTGGCGGCTCGCAACAAACCTAAGGTCAATGCACTGACCTTGATGGTGACGCTGTTCGACATGAGCGCCGAGACCCAATTGGGAATGTTCGCCAATCCGAGTACCATCGCTGCCGCCAAGAAACACTCCGCCAAGCGCGGCGTGCTGGAAGGCTCCGAGATGGCGCAAGTATTCGCTTGGTTGCGCCCCAACGATTTGATCTGGAATTACTGGATCAATAATTATCTGCTGGGCAATCCGCCACCGGTGTTCGACGTACTGTTCTGGAACGCAGATACCACCCGGCTACCCGCACAATTTCATAATGACCTGCTGACGGTGATCGAAACCAACAATCTGGTCCGAGGCCGGTTGGAACTGCTGGATACCCCCATTGAATTAGCGAAGATCGACTGTGACGTCTTCGCCATGGCCGGGCTGACTGACCATATCACCCCTTGGCGGGCCTGTTATGAGTCGCTGGACTTTCTCAGCGGACCAAAGGAATTCGTACTCAGCAGTGGCGGCCATATTCAGAGCATGTTAGTGACGCCTGGCAACCCCAAAAATATTTTTTCACCAACACCCAGCGACCGCAAGATCCTGACGTCTGGCTCTCAGGGGCTACCGAGCATCAGGGCAGTTGGTGGGAGCACTGGCGACTCTGGATACGCAAACGATCCGGATCCCAGAAGAAGGCACCCGCTGAGTTGGGCAATATCCATCATCCCCCACTCGCACCGGCCCCTGGTACTTATGTCTATGAGTAATCGCCATGAGCAGTAATACCAACACCATCCTGGACGATCCCGAGCTCGTTCGCCGACGAGCAGGTCAAGGTCATTGATGTCTACGGCACTCCTTTACGAGTCGCCATCCGCCCCGGCACCAGCGATCGCATTCCGTTGTTAATCATGAATGGCATCGGAGCCAATCTGGAATTGTTGACGCCGTTTATCGAAAAGCTCGACCCGGAGCTGCACGTCATCGCCTTCGATGCGCCGGGCGTCGGCGGTTCCCCAACCCCGGCATTACCTTATCGGATGCCGGGCTTGGCTAAACTGGTGGCGCGTATGTTGGATCGACTCGGCCATCAACAAGTCGACGTGTTGGGGGTGTCTTGGGGTGGTGCTTTGGCTCAGGAATTCGCCAAAACCTATCCCCGCCGTTGTCACCGGTTGATTCTAGCGGCAACCGCCACCGGCGCGCTGATGGTGCCCGGTAAACCGACCGTGTTGTTCAAGATGATGACGCCACGACGTTATCTGCAACCGGCTTACATGACCGCCATCGCCCCGAAATTTACGGCGGCACTCTACGCAACGACCCGGAGCGGCCGCTAAGCATATCAGCCAAATCATGGGCACTGGTATACGCGGCTATTTCTGGCAGGTGTTCGCTATGTGGGGCTGGACCAGCGTCCATTGGCTACACCGGCTAACTCAACCGACCCTGGTTCTGGCCGGAAGGGACGATCCAATCGTGCCTCTGATCAACGCCAAATTCATGGCGCGGCAGATCCCGGATTCGATCCTGCATATCTTCGACTGTGGGCATTTATTCTTGCTTACTCAAGGCGAAGAGGTTGCAAAGGTGGTTTATCAGTTTTTGGTTAAGAAAAAGTACGGCCATGCCTGAAGCGGGCTCGTTATCACCTATTAAGGTTTGGTGGGCGGCTTAGAAGGAAATAACCGCCCCGACCGAGCAAAGCATCATGCCTAAACAACGTAGTGGCGACATCGAGCTGTATTATGAAATCACCGGTCAAGGACATCCCCTGCTGTTCATTCATGGCCTGGGGTCGTGCACCGAAGATTGGGAACAGCAGGTGGCCTTCTTCGCCCAACGATTTCTGGTCATCACTTTTGACGTGCGTGGTCATGGCCGGTCCGACAAACCGCCCGACCCTTACAGCATTCCCCTTTTTGCCCGCGATACCGTAGGTCTACTGGATGTGCTTGGCATTGCTTCGGCCCATGTCGTGGGGCTTTCACTGGGCGGCATGATTGCCTTTCAACTGGCAGTCGATGTTCCACGACGGGTGGATAGTTTGGTGATCGTTAACAGCGGACCGGCGGTTCCCGCC
>JAAUQA010000401.1 GCA_012032855.1 Candidatus Competibacteraceae bacterium | reverse complement strand
GGCGAGCACTGTTTGCGCTGCCAAATAGCCGACCCCAGCCGATGTATTTGGATCTGCTCGGTTAGCGACGATCATTCCCAGCCGTGCCATTTGGCGGGTCAATGCGCCGGTCGCCTCAAAGCGCGGGAATGACTCTTTCAATATTTGATAAGCAGCCTGGCTGATTGCGATGGATTGGGCTGTAGCCTTGTCTTGAATACCTGTCAATTTAACGGCGGGATCCAACGCATACGGTTTAGCGGTAGGCTCAAACGCTGACCAAGCATCGTACATCGCAGCATGCAACAGAAACAGTTGTCGTGACACCACAGTGGGGCGAATGATCACCTCATTCCGTACCGCCGCCAGGGCCAATTCATTCCACTGCACGACCACGCTTAACTTAACCTGAGGATGAGGTGACAACCCGGCACAGCCACCCAGTAGACCACTAAGCAAAATGAACTGGACGATTTTTCTGTGCTGAACTAGCAGGATTAAAGCGTTTGAAACCATAGAGATCATCTCTGTTGCCTGGGTTAGCGGAATGTTGGTTGTAGTCATCCGGTGTAAGTACCGGAGTACTGAAAGCTTGGTTGGGCTAGGAATACTTCTGCTTGTTGTACGATTTGCTGCCGCCGTTCCTCGGTCATGCGCGCCAGATTTCGATAGGGCATGGCCATACGTGGATTGATGCTTAACTGAGCTTCGTTGGTGATCAAGAAATACCAATACAGATAATTGAACGGACAAGCCTGCGAACCCAGCTTAACCTTGGGAGAATAAATGCAACCCATGCAGTAATCCGACATGCGGTCGATGTAGGCACCGGATGCCGCGTAGGGCTTAGAACCCAATAAACCGCCATCGGCATGCAATGCCATTCCGTGTGTATTCGGCAGTTCGACCCAGTCGAAGGCATCGGCATACACGATGAGATACCATTCTTCCACCTGATCGGGCGTAATACCGGCCAACAAAGCGAAATTGCCGGTAATCATCAAACGTTGAATGTGATGCGCATAAGCATTGCGACGCGTGGACCCGATGGCCTCGCGCAAACAGTTCATGTCGGTTTCGCCCGTCCAATAAAAATCCGGTAGCAGTCGGTCGGCTTTGAAAAAGTTGCTCTGCGCGTAATCCGGCATGTGTAACCAATAAATACCGCGAATGAATTCGCGCCAACCCAGAATTTGCCGGATGAATCCTTCCACGGCCTGCAGCGGCGCACTGCCGGCATGATAAGCGTATAATGCCGCTTCGCAGACCTCGCGCGGGTTCAGTAGCCCGATATTGAGGTAAGGCGACAACACGGAATGAAACAGAACATCACCCCCAGTTTTCATCGCATCCTGATAATCGCCAAATTGGGGTAACGATTGCGCGATGAAATGTCGCAGTGCGTGCAACGCATCATCGCGGGTTACGGCCCACGCGAAGGAATCCAAGTCACCGAAATGATCGGCGAAAGACTGACTGACCAGGGTTATGACATCACGGGTCATGTCGTCCGGGTTAAAACGACCACGAGGTGGAATGGCGACATGCTTTGGTAAGACTCTGCGATTCTCGGCGTCATAATTCCATTGCTCACCTTCAGGTTTGTCGCCGTTCATCAGCCAGCCGGTTTTGCGGCGCATTTCCCGATAAAAGAATTCCATCCGCAACCGCTTACGCCCCTTTGCCCAGGCGGCGAATTCGGATCGGGAGCACAGGAATCGGTCGTCCTCACGAATCTCTACCGGCAAGCCAAAATCATCCGCCCAGGCTTGCATCATCTCCCACACCCGCCACTCGCCTGGCTCTGTGACTATGATCCGAGTTGCCGAATGACGCGTCAGTGCCTGCTTCAGCTCGCCAGTGAATGAACCGGAGTTACCAGTGCTGTCGAGCTCGACATAATCCAGGTGAATGCCTTCCGCATGCAGCGATTGCGCGAAGTGTCGCATGGCGGAGAGCACTAACACGAGTTTCTGTTTATGGTGTCGCACGTATGTGGCTTCATCGTGTACTTCCGCCATCAATACGATGTCGTTAGCGCGATCAATATCGCTTAATACGCTGATCGAACGGCTAAGTTGATCGCCTAACACCAGTCTCAGGGTTGTCATTGGGCACTAAACTCGTCATGGAAATATCTAAATCAATATGTTACCGATATACCGCGTACCGTCCTATTACTGGCATTAGCTAACTGCGGCTGTTTCCCGCTCAAAGCCAACCGGGGTATTTCAAAATACCTTAATATAGCTACCACCCCCTATGGAGGTGATAGCTGATTCTTTGCCTACACTTTCTGTTCCACTCTTCGGCTGGAGACTGGCCTACCGACGCAGACCATGTGCGTGCGTGAGGTCTTCCCATAGCTCGAACAGGCTTAGTTCGAAGGCGTCTCCCCCGTCGTCGCCGACAAAGACATCGTATGCAGCATCTTCGAGCGCCTCAAAGACACCATCCCCTTGGCCGTCCCAGTTATGCGGGTTGGCTTTATCCCATATCCGAAAAATGTCCGTAAACGAAACATTTTCGTTGGTATGCAAGTTCCATAGCGCGCGCAACCAATCGTATTCGACACCTCGATTGTCGTGGGGGACACTGGAAGTCGAGGTGTCTTCGCAAAGATAGATATAGCCGGCACTCAGAACTCCGTTCTCAATTTCGTTTGGCCATGAGCCGGCACAACTCACCCAAGGTTCGTTTTCCCAGGCTTCCACGGTACCGTCGTGATCAAAATCGTAGTCACTTAGATAGTAGCGAAAGGCGCAGTCGGGTTCGCTCGGATCGTTCCACACGCTGGCGGCGTAGAGATGAGCGAAGCCTTCATGGGCAGCCACGCTTTGATACTCCTTGCTGGTCATGGCGTGGCTGTTGCCGTTCTGCGTGCAGATGGTCTGACCGTCGAGGTTGCTCAGCTTGGCCCGCTTGTTCTCGTTCAACTTGATGCCCACTGCGTGGCCGAGCTCGTGGGCGATGATGAACTTCCGGTTCCGACCCCAGGACGAGAGGAAAACTGTCCCCGCGCCTTCTTCCACCGCGCAACTGCCCGTTCCGCCGGGACAGCCTTGATCTTTGTCGGGGTCGTAATCGCGGTAGAGCACGAAGGTACGCCCGGTAAGCCCGGCGTATCGTTTGTTGACCGCGTAGCCGGCAGCCGGCCAAGATGTTGACGACGCCCTGGGGCGAAGCGTTATCCCAAGTCAGGGTCTTAGTTCCCTGTGTCGGTGTGTAGTCATTGTCCAGGGTACGGTAGAAGCGCTGGTTATCCTCAGGATTGTTACGGACTTTGACCGTGTTCACCGCGCCGGGCGATACCCTCGCCTGGGAGTAGACCCGAAGCTGATACTTGCGATCCGCGTTCAACCACAACCAGGGTGTGCAACCGGACTCGCGGTCGGTGTAGTCGTAGTAGGGACTCTCCAAGGTGGTCATGTCTCTGACGCGCATCCGGACGCCACGGCCGGTCTTGTCGGTCGAGTTGTCCTTCCACCAGTCTTCGCTACCACCAACACCACCGCCGACATCGTCGTACTCCGGCCTGAGCAAGATGCAAAATCGGGTGACCACGGAATTCGCGGTAAAGATTCCGTGGATCGGCTCACCCACTTCCGGCTCATGTTCATTCACACCAAGCACCGTTCCGCGGCTGACCCGTTCCGGGGTGTCGAGGTCAATGCGAGGCTTTGCGATAAGTACACCAGGATCGTAGCCGAGGTCGATCCCTTCGAGCTTCGCCTCGTCCGGACGGGCCGTCCGAAAGGCTCTTTCTTCGGTTTCGAACCGTTCCCGCAGGCTGGCGGAGGTGACGCCGCCTGGGTAACGTCGCTCAAGTTCCGCGGCGTCAAGAAATTCGAGAACCGCGCCTCTCGAATCCATCACCAGGTATCGAGCATCGAGCCGCTGGGACGAACCGGGCCGTCCGGAACGTGTTATCACTGTCGCATACCCGCCGATGCGAGTGGCGTAGCTGTCCTGTCGTGGATGCAGGTCGATGGCTTTCGCAAGGTCTAGGGTCAATTCTGTAGTGTCCCCGGCCCGGACCTCCACAGTGTCATCGAATAGCGGGACG
>JAAUQA010000400.1 GCA_012032855.1 Candidatus Competibacteraceae bacterium | reverse complement strand
CCAATGTGGCTGACCAGACAGCACAGCGAGTGTGGGGCGCTATTGTCCATCCACGCCTGTGATGATCAGCAGGCGGTTGCCTCTTCGGTAGCCGCTTATCAGCCGAACAATCTCAAGCTGCACGATATGTTGGGCAACGTCAGCGAATGGACCTGCTCTGAGTATTCGAATACCTATAATGGTGCGGAAAAACGCTGTTCGAGTCAGCAGCCTACCGAAGGTAATCGCACAGTACGCGGCGGTTCCTGGGATGATGAACCGCGTTTAGTGCGGGTGGCTGATCGTAATGGACGAAGCCCCGATAGCCGCGATTATGGGTTAGGGTTTCGGTTGGTGCGGGAGGATTAGCGCTGACTAAACGACTGTACGGCGAGTATGTCGTGCGATTGCGGCGGTTTTTAACTGGATCATTGTGCCTGTTGCTGGTTGCCGGGTTGCAAACCCTTGCTGCCCATGCCGCCCCCGGTGCTCAACCCTGGTCAGCGGTAGTACACTGCAGCTGGGATCCACCTAAACTGCGCTGCCGATTCCGCCCGCTTGGTGCCGTCGCTATCCAACGCGTAGAACTCGCTGTGGATGGTGCGCCTCCGCAAGTTATCGGCTGGCAACCGTTCGCCAGCGATGGAGCGACCAGTGCAATGCTCTGGTTGGTCGATGTCAGCAATCCGGCACGCGCGGCTACCGTGGCGCGACAACAGCAGTTACTCAAGCAGTGGGTAACGACCCTGAGACCCTGGCAACGGGTGGGGTTAGCTGTTTTTGCTGAGGAGTTAACCCTGCTCGCCCCACTGGATAGTGCACCGACCACAGTATCAGAAGCGCTTGATCGATTGGTCGCCCGTGGCCACAGCACCGCATTCTACCGCAGTCTGTTGGACGGCATCGCGTTGCTGGCGCGAGTTGAGGGTGAACGCAAATCGTTATGGGTGTTCTCGGACGCGATGGCCGAAGACACCGCCTATCGCTACGACGATGTCCTGCAAGCGGCGCAAGCGGCGGGAATCATAATTATCGGTTTGGGGTACCCCGAACGAGACAGCCAACGTCCGGCATTGCAGCGGCTGCACGGTTAGCAGAAGAGACTGGCGGTTATTTTGCCGCCGCGTCTACCCCGGACACATTAACCCCTGCAACTTTCGCCGAGATCATGACCATCACCGAAGGCGGCGGCAGTTTCACCCTAGAAATGCCCGGTTTCAATGACCAGTTGACCCTGCGATTCATCGCTGCCGATAGTGTGTTTGAAACAACCTTTACGGGGCAGGAACTGACATCGGCACAGTCCATCAGATCAACTGCTGGTCCTGAGGGAGAATCCCCTGCACCACTGCCTCTCAAAACAGACCCCACAACAACAGCGTCATCCTCAGGTAGCGTTGCTCCATCGTCAAACCCCACCTCTCCCGATGCCCTAGAAGCAGTAAACGCTTGGCTTTGGTGGGCGGGATTAGGCGCTGCCGGCGTGGTACTACTGCTATTATGGTTCGTCATCAGACGGCATCTTCGGGCGACTCGCTCACCACTATTAGCACTGATCGAACAACCGGATTCGGGACAGGAATTTGCGGTGGATAGCGCAATCTATCGGATTGGGCGGGCTGCCGATAACAATCTACAGCTCGATAATGACTCCGTCTCTGCTTATCATGCCGAGTTACGGCAACGACGCGACGGCGTGTTCTCTATTGCCGATTTAGACTCGACTAATGGGGTCTGGGTTAACGGCAAACAGGTCAGCAGCCAGGCACTGCGTGACGGTGATCTGTTTGAACTCGGGGAGGTACGCCTGCGTTTCCGAGAAGCACCGCCCTGGGGAAACGACCGCGCATGAGTATGCACAGCGCGGGTATCAGGGCTTTATAGTCATGGTTATTTTGCTGAGGAGGCTAACTAATGGCCATTCGACGTGATCGCAAAGGGCGGGTTCAGACCCTCAACGATGGCGTCAATACGCCGCCCACTCGACCGATTGAACGGCAAGAAGCGGAACGCGCAGAGAACACCGATTCGGGTGAGAAATTGCCGGAAGTCGATAGCACTCGCTTGTTCCACGGTGGAACAGGCCCGGAAGCACAGGAAAAAGGTATGCAGGATCCGGTGGTGGGCTGGTTAGTCATCACTGAAGGCCCTGGACGCGGGCGAGTCCTAAACTTGGGATACGGTCTAAATAGCATCGGTCGTGGTCCCAAAGTACGGGCACAATTGGATTTCGGGGATTTGGAAATTTCCCGCAACGGCCATGCCTCTATTGTTTATGATCCGCGTGGCCGACGGTTTTACTTACAACACGGCGGTGGCACCAATCTCACCTATTTAAACGACCAACCGGTGCTCGCTCCTCAGGAGTTGAAAGGTCATGAGATAATCCTGATCGGGCAAACCCAATTACATTTCGTGCCATTCTGCGGCCCGGATTTTGACTGGCAAGACGATAAAGGCGATTGAATGAGGGTGGGTGCGCACTGCGCGAGTCGTATTCAAGGCAGCCGTGAGTATCAGCAGGATGATTACGGCATTTTTGAACTACCGTCCAGTTTGCGAGGCGGCGACTTGCTATTGGTGCTTGCCGACGGCATGGGCGGCGAGCGGGCAGGCGAGCGCGCCAGCGCAACCACGATACACAGTTTTATCGATGCTTATGCTGCCATTCCGGCGACCAGTATTCCCGAACGGTTGCGTCGTGCACTGAACCACGCCAACCGCGAGCTTGCCTTGGAAATCGCCACAGCCCCCAGCCTGTTGAGCGGTATGGGGTGTACCCTGTTAGCTGCTGTGCTCGCCAAGGAGGGACTGTATTGGATCAGTGTGGGTGATTCTCCGCTCTGGTTATACCGAAATAATCAACTCACTCGGCTTAATCAGGATCATTCTTACCGTCCCGTGCTGGCGCAACAGCTGGCAGGCGGCGAAATAAGCGCTATCGCCGCCCAAGCTCATCCTGATCGCAATGCGTTGTTTAGTGCGTTAACGGGTGGGTTAATTCACCAAGTGGACCTCAGCCATGATCCTTATCCGTTGCAAACTGGTGATCGCGTGTTATTAGCCAGCGACGGCCTGTTGACGCTCAGTGAAATCCGTATCGCCACTCATTTGAATGCAAGCGCAGCGGCGGATATGATATGCCAACGATTATTAGAAGCCGTTTATGATGGCTGCCGATCCCGAGCAAGACAACACCACGGTAATGGTGGCTTGTATCAACTCTAAACAACATTACTACCTCACAGTCCTCATCGTGTTGCTAGGATTCGTGATCGTATTAGCTGCCGGTTGGTGGTGGTGGGAGAACAATTCCAGCTTACACCAGCAGTTTGCTGATGATGAAGACAGATCGGCTGCTTACCCGGAACGAGTGCCATGATTGCCAAGTGGCATCCGTACTGGCAGTGGGGAGGAGCCAGCGCACTAGGTAAACGTGAGGAACAACAAGACTGTTGGGGGGTATGGGCAACGCCCGACAAACGATCCTTATTGGCTGTCGTCGCTGACGGAATGGGCGGGCATGGTGACGGTGCCCTAGCCGCACAAGCGGCTGTGAGTACAGCCAAGCAGTTTGTGCGTGAGCAATTGAAACTGCTGGAGCGAGAACCGCATGAAGCATTACATCGCTATGTTGATCAAGCCCAGGCTGCAGTGGAAACTGTATCACGCTCTGCACACACTACGTTGGTGGCATTGTGGTTGCATCAGGATCAAGCTCACTGGACACATATCGGCGATAGCCGGTTGTATCAGCTGCGTGCCGGCAAACGGGTGTTGCGCACCCGCGATCATTCAGCGGCGCAGATGTTGTTCGAATTAGGCGAAATCAGTGAAACGGAAATAGCCTCGCATCCGATGCAAAATCGCTTGTATCGCAGCCTTGGCGGCGGCGAATCGCCAAAATTTGAAATCAATTCCGGAACGGTGATGGCTGATGATCTATTCGCACTGTGTAGCGACGGTGCCTGGAGCCACCTCAGCGAGGCCGAGTTTTGGATATCCGCCAGTGCCGGCGGTCCAGAAAAAGCGGCTCGCGAGCTTGTCGCACGAGCTGTTAAGTGGGGAG
>JAAUQA010000042.1 GCA_012032855.1 Candidatus Competibacteraceae bacterium | reverse complement strand
GGCTGCATCACCGGTTTTGGCGCGGCCATTGATATTCCCGTCGGAGGGCGCTGGGCGCCATGATGGTATTTAAGAAAGGTGGGCAACAGGATGCCCCCTCATGTTGACGTTCTGGTTAATCGCCTTAGTCATGGTGGGAATCGCGGGTGCAACCGTGTGGATTCCCATGCAGCGCAACCACTCGACGCGGGCGGTTTCCCGCAACACAGTCAACGCCGACATTTTCCGGGAACGGCTGGATGAATTAGAACGGGACAAACAGGAAGGACGCTTAGAAGAAGAGCAGTACACATTATTGCGTAAAGAGTTGGAACGCACCTTGTTGACAGATATTCCCGCCGACCAACAACAGGCCAGCGCAAATCATACTCAACTGTTCCGATGGGCGGGAATCATGGCTTTCGGCGTTCCGGTGTTAGCCTTGGGGTATTACTATCTCACTGCTTACCGGGGTGAGGCCGGTGACTGGATTAGCGTGCAAGAACAGTTTGAAGACGCGGTGCTGCACTCTATCCACCAACCCGACTCCCTGCCGGATAAGACACAGCTGCCTGATTTCACCAGGGTACTGCAGGCTCACGTGCTGCAAGAGGGGTTCGACGAACCGGACAGTTTATATCTGTTGGGACGCAGTTATCTGGAACTGGGCCAGTTGCAGGGTGCATTGATGGTTCTGGATCGGGCCTATAAGCTCGCCCCGCAGCAACCGCAGATCATGCTGGCCTATGCCCAAGCCATGATTCTGGCCCATGACGGGCGCATGAATAAGGCGAGCACGCAATTGTTGCAACACGTATTACAAATCGCGCCTGATCACCAAGGCGCTTTGATGTTGTTGGGGTTTGGCTCTTTCAATTCAGGCTCATACGAGCAGGCTATAACGGCTTGGCAACGGTTGTTAGCCTTGCGTGATCCTTCCAGCGAAGGGGCACAGCTGTTGCGTAACGGCATCGGCAGGGCGCAAGCCTTGTTAGCCGAACAAGCACAAGCGAGCACTACAACCGTTCCTCTCCGACCTGCTCCGGCTCAAGAACCAGCACCTGCTCCCGGTCCGCGTATCGAAGTGACGGTCGATTTAGCCCCAAATCTGCGGGAACAGCTGTCGCCCCAAGACACCTTGTTCATATTCGCCAAAGCCGCCGAGGGGCCGCCTATGCCGTTGGCCGCCGTGCGGCAACCCGCCGGGGTTTTCCCGGTGCAAGTCACGTTGGATGACAGCCAAGCCATGATGCCGGCTCTGAAGTTGTCCGGTTTCAAACAAGTGATTGTCGGTGCAAGAATTTCCAAAGCCGGCAGCGTCACCGCTCAAGCCGGAGATTTGCAAGGCGCTTCAGGATTGCTCGAACTGGTTGATGGCACGCAATCGGTTGCGTTGACCATTGATCAGGTAGTGCAGTGAACACCAATCCGGCCTTGGCCGCCGACGCCTGACCTGCGTTCGTGATGGGCGGGCGCTGTTCGAAGCGCTCGACGTGAAGGTCGAAGCTGGTCAGCTTCTGCAAATTGAAGGCGTCAACGGAGCGGGTAAAACCAGTTTATTGCGCATCTTGTGTGGCTTGAGCGAACCAAGGGAGGGAACCGTGTCTTGGCGCGGACAAGACATTCGCAGCTATCGTCCTGACTTCCATCGGGACTTACTCTATATCGGCCATAATCCGGGGATCAAACCGGAACTGACACCGCTGGAGAATTTACAGTTCTTTGGCGCCTTGACTGGTCACAGCCGTATGGAATCGGAACTGGAAGGGGCTCTGGAGCAGACCGGACTCTACGGTTATGAGCACACCAAAGTAGCCATGCTGTCTGCCGGCCAGCGCCGGCGGGTAGGTCTGGCGCGGTTGTGGGTGAATGTTGCCCCGCTATGGATATTGGACGAGCCATTCACCGCCATTGATCGCGACGGGATTGCCAATCTGGAAGCACGCCTGAGCAGTCATGTACAAGCTGGCGGGCTGGCTGTAATCACCAGCCATCAAACTCTGGGGCTGGACCACCGTCACATCCACCACCTTCGTTTGCAATGAGTGAGGCATGGGCGGCTTTTGCCGGAGTGTTGCGGCGCGATTTACGATTGGGTATTCGCAAACGTAGCGAAGTGCTCAATCCGATTCTGTTTTTTGTCTTGGTCGTCAGTCTATTTCCTTTGGGGGTTGGCCCCAGCCCTAAAATCCTGGCGGAAATCGCGCCCGGGGTGATCTGGGTGGCGGCTTTGCTGGCGACCTTGCTATCCATGGAACGGTTGTTTCGCTCCGATTTCGAAGACGGCGCGCTGGAACATCTGCTACTTAGCCCTCACCCTTTGACGCTGCTGGTGTTAGCGAAAGTATTGGCGCACTGGTTGGTCACCGGGGTGCCGCTAATCCTGGTATCCCCACTGTTGGGCATTCTGTTGCATCTACCTTCCGAGGGGATCGGTATGTTGCCGCTCACCTTGCTGTTGGGGACTCCGGTGTTGAGTTTGTTGGGAGCCATCGGCGTTGCCTTGACGGTCGGTTTAAGACGGGGCGGGGTGTTACTAACCCTGTTGGTTATGCCTCTTTATATACCGGTGTTGATATTCGGTACCGCAGCGGTGGCAGCCGCGAGTGCCGGTTTGCCGGTATCGGGTCAACTCGCGTTGCTGGGGGCGATTTTAGCGTTGGTCCTGACCTTATCACCGTTCGCGACAGCAGCAGGATTGCGGATCAGTGTCGATTGATTGGAGAGTGCTTTTTAGCCTTAGCTGTACAGTGCCGAGTGAATATATACCCAGGAAGAGCTATGCTCTGTTTCGAGCCAGAGAGGTACTTCGACATCTGGCAAGTTACGGTACATTAACTGAGTTGGGGTTGCACTAACCTAAACATTTGACTGCATAAGCACGCCCGGACCACGCCGGCGATTCGCCAGGAACTGCGCACCCAACCGGCCTCAGTCATGGACAAGGTGTTAGCCGAGCGGTACCACCTCAGCCGTCACACCGTCGCCAATGGCGGCGGCGCGAGCATGGCTCACACGTCCCCATACGCTGCACACCACGCTTAACCCGGCCCAAGCAGCGGTGGTGTTGATCCTGCGTGAATCACTGTTACTCCCCCTGGATAACCTGCTAGCGATTACCCACGAATTCCTCAACCCTGCCGTCTCGTGCTCCGGCTTGAGTCGTTGCCTGCGCGTCGCCACGGCGTATCGCGTCTCAATGACCTGCGCATCCGCGAGTACGGCCCCAATACCCCGGCGCTGAAAACCTTCAAGGATTATGCATCGGGCTTAGTCCATGTCGATGTCAAGTACCCAGATGCCGGATGGGGATCAGCGCCAGTCCCTGTTTGCCGCGATTGACCGTGCCACCCGCTGGGTCTACGTGGAAATCCGCCGATAAATCAGCCGCCATGACCCAGGGGTTTCTCCGGCGCTTAATCGCTAAGGCGCCCTTCTTCGTCCGCACGGTGCTGACCGACAACCGTAAAGAATTTACTGATCGTTTCTGTGCCACCGGAGAACGTCAATCCACCGGTCAGCATCTGTTCGATCAGGTCTGATCAGGTCTGTACCGCACCCCTCATCAACCACCGCTTAATCAAACCCAGAACCCTTCAAACCAACGGCATGATCGAACGCTTCAACGGGCGCATCGCTGACGTCTTGGCGGGCACCCTAACCCGCTACCTCAGCGCCTACAATCAGCATATCCCGTAGAAGGTGCTGGGGCATATCGCGCCCTATTCAAGCCTGAAAACTGGTAGCAAAAGCAACCAGAGCTATTCAAAAACGTGTCTATAATCTCGCGGGACTTGACATCTAGCTGCAAGGCCCAGCCCAATTTTGTGATATTTTTCACAATTATTCACAATTCCAGACTGTCTTTGTGGGCTATAGTTTGTCTACTTTAAAAGCCGATAACAGCTGTTTTATTCGGCGTACCGAAGATGCCCCCTATATTCAGAATGATCCCTCGCTTTATTAATCGCATTAACAATTCCAAAGTAGCCATTAAGCTGGTTACCAGTGTTTTTTCGGTCTACTACTGATAATTGGTATTGAGACCGGCTTTTATGTTTACCGACCAGAGCAACCGATTGCTGCAGTTCTTGCGTTGTTGGTTTCAGCGTTGCTGTTTGTCGCCATTCAAAGCATCGTACTAAAACCACTGCGCCATTTAACCGCCGTGGTGCAACGGCAAATGGCAGGTGATTATAGGGCACGAGTCAATTGGGCAACGACTGATGAATTCGGACAACTAGGCCGAACTCTGGATACTCTGGCAGCTCATTTGGAGGCGCAGAGCGCTGAGTCGTCGGAAACCAACAGGAAGACGCAAGCTGAACTAGAACAATGCGTGGCGAGCCGCACGCAGGACCTCAGTGAGATGCGCGACCGCTTGGAAGCGACATTGAATGCGCTGCCCGACCTATTGTTCGAGGTCAATGCGCAAGGGAACATTTACGATTTTCGGGCCAACGATCCTGACGTGCTAAACGTCTCGCCAGCCGAGTTGATCGGTCGCCAAGTCTCAGCCGTGCTGCCCGCGGAAATAGCCGGTTTGGTCACGAACGCCCTGAAGCAATCCGCCACAGGAGCGCATACCGGTCGGTCGAGTAGGCGTCTGGAAACAGCGCTGGGTTCCCAATGGTTCGAATTTCCATTGCCGCCAAGGGAAAAGCGACCGATGCCGATGGTCGGTTCGTGATGCTGTTGCGGGATATCAGTGGTCGCAAACGGGCTGAGGAAAAGGTCCGGCAAAGCGAACGACAATTCCGCCGTTTGCGTGAATCCAACATCATCGGCATTCAGTTCTGTAACACAGCGGGCGCCATTACCGACGCCAACGACGCATTTCTGCGCATGACCGGCTATCAACGTTCCGATTTGCCGCTCGATTGGCGCGCCATGACTCCGCCGGAATGGATACCATGTGAGTTGCAAGCTGTGCAACGATATAACGAGACCGGTTCCGTTCCGCCTTGGGAAAAGGAGTATTACCGAAAGGACGGCAGTCGAATTCCGGTTCTATTGGGCATCACTGAATTGGATAGTGATGGTCAGGCCATCGCCTTTGTGCTGGATCTCACCGAACGTAAACAGATGGAGGACGCGCTGCGCAAGAGCGAGGAACGGTTTAAAGCCATTATTGAATCAACAGCAGACTGCATTCTAGTTTGGGATCAGGAATACAATTATCTGTGTGCCAACCAGGCCGCTATTGATCACGTCGGTACCACCCGAGAGCACGTTATTGGGAAAAACATTCGTGACGGTCTAGGCCATATTCCAGAGTTTATGCAGTTGTGGATGGAGCGGGTGGAACGTGTGTTCGCCACTGCAGAGCCGATGGACGTCGAGGACAGCTTGCCGGTGGGAGACCATATCGTGTACAGCGAATCTCGGCTGTCGCCGATCCGTGATGCGCAAGGCCAAATGTTTGCGGTGGGCGTCGTGTATCGCGATGTGACGACACGTAAATTGGCCGAGATCGAATTGAAACAACACCGCCATCGTCTTGAGGAATTGGTGCTGGAGCGCACCGCCGCTTTGCAACAGGAGATTGCCGAACACCAACGCACGGAAATCGCGTTGCGCGACAGCGAGACGCGTTATCGGGCAATCGTCGAGATTCAAGCCGAGTACATCTGTCGGTTTTCACCGGACACCACGATTACTTTCGTTAACGCAGCTTATTGCCGCTGCTTCGAACGCACCCGGGAGGAACTGATCGGACGCAGTTTCTTAGAACTGGTACCCGAACAAGATCACGTGACCATTCGGGAACACCTGCGTTCGCTGGCCGCCAATCTCTCGGTCGTGACATACGAACACTCGGTCATTGCCCCCGGCGGCGGTATCCGTTGGCAGCAATGGACTGACCAGGCGATCACGGATGACGCTGGGCGCGTCACGGGATTTCAATCGGTAGGACGCGACATTACCGCTCTCAAACAGGCGGAAGAACGACTGAAAGTTTCCCTGGAAGAGAAAGAAGTTCTCTTGAAAGAAATTCACCATCGGGTCAAGAACAACCTGCAGATCATCAGCAGTTTGCTGGACTTGCAGGCAGACTATACGAAAGATCCAGTCACTCGCGAATTATTTCAGGAAAGCCAGCACCGGGTTCGTTCAATGGCGCTGATTCATGAGCTTCTTTATCAATCCGCCGATCTTGCACGGATCGATTTCGCCGAATACGCCGACAATCTAGCCCACTATCTGCTGCAGTCTTATGCGAGTGAAAAGCGCAACATCGTTTTACATACCGATGTCGAACCGATTCCGCTCAGTGTCGAAACTGCCGTTCCCTGCGGGCTAATTATCAATGAACTGGTTTCCAACGCGCTCAAACATGCATTCCCCGATGATCGTCCCGGTCAAATTACCATGACACTAGCGCGTGGAGATGGGCAGCGGGTGATCTTGCGCGTTGCTGACGATGGCGTGGGTTTGGCACCGAACCACGAACTACATAACACGCAATCGCTGGGTCTTATGATCGTGACAACCTTGGTTCGGCAGTTACAGGGCGACATCCAATTAGCTCATGAATCGGGTACCGCTATTGCCATCGCCTTCACTCCCATAACGCAACACAGGAGTCTGAAGTGATGAGTAAGGCCCGCATTATGGTCGTCGAGGACGAAGGAGTCGTCGCCTTGTCGCTACGCAAGAAACTGGAAGGTCTGGGCTACGAAGTGCCAGCGATCTTTGCATCCGGAGAAGAAGCGGTCAGTCAGGTCGCCGCTATTCATCCCGACATGGTGTTGATGGATATTATGCTGGCCGGCGAGATGGACGGCGTTACTACCGCCGCGCAAATCAAATCCCGGCACCCGGTTCCCGTCGTTTATCTTACCGCTTATTCGGATGAAAAGACTCTGGAGCGCGCCAAAGTAACAGCGCCTTCCGGTTATCTCCTTAAGCCATTTGAGGGGAGAGAACTGCGGAGCACGGTGGAGATGGCGCTTTTCCGGCACACCATGGAGAGGAATTTGGAAGAGAACCGGCGCTGGTTGGAAACCACGCTCAGAAGCATCGGTGAAGGCGTGATTACCACTGATTCGCGTGGGCTAATTACTTTCATGAATCCGCTCGCCGAAACGCTAGCCGGTTGGTGCCAGACCGATGCGGTGGGGCGACCTTTGGCCGAAGTTTTCAAAGTAGTGGACGAAAAGACCCGGACCCCGGTCGAATGCCTAGCCGATGAGGCCAGCGATCCGATGCAAGGGCTGTTGCTACTCACTCGAAACGGCGAGGAAGAACCGGTGGAGTGCAATGCTGCTTTGATTGAAGACGACCAGGGCAAGATCCTCGGCATTGTGTTAACTTTCCGGAATGTGGCCGAGCGTCGCCGCATGGAAACGGAATTACGCCAGCACCGTGATCACTTGCAAGATTTGGTGGAAGCGCGTACCCAAGCGTTGCAACAGGCTAAAGAGGTGGCAGAAGCCGCCAACCGAGAAAAATCTCAGTTTCTGGCAACCATGAGCCATGAAATCCGCACGCCCCTGAACGGTGTATTAGGCATGGCGGAGTTATTGATGGACACGGAATTGACCACTCAACAACAGTTACACGTTCAGCAACTGCTGCAGTCGGGCCGGTCTTTACTAGACATCGTCAACGATATTCTGGATTTCTCCAAGATCGAAGCCGGTAAGTTGGAGTTGTCGAACGTAGCCTTCGATCCCCGCGAATTAGTCAACGAAACCATCGCGTTACTGTCCGAGCGCGCGTGCAACAAGGAGCTGCAACTATACGCCGACATGCCCGATCAGCTGGCATCCGGCTGTTACGGCGATCCAGGCCGGCTGCGACAAGTGTTAGTCAATTTGACCGGTAACGCCATCAAATTTACTCATCACGGTCAAGTGACCGTCCGGTTGCGAGTTGTGGACCAGCCCCCTGCGCGCAGTCAGCTACAATTTGAGGTCATTGATACCGGGATTGGTATTGCGCCGGAAGCCCACGGCAAAATTTTTACTTCTTTCACTCAAGCGGACAGCACGATGGCGCGCTGCTACGGTGGCACCGGGTTGGGGCTGGCGATTTGCCGACAATTGCTCAAGCTCATGCATGGCCACATCGGTGTCGAAAGCATACCGGGTGCGGGGTCCCGTTTTTGGTTCAATGTATCGTTGCCGATAGCGCTCTTTAATGAGATCGAGGATTCTGCTGTGTCATCAACAAAAACTGATGAAACAGCGCTGTTCACGGGCGCTCATCTGCTAGTCGCCGAGGATAATCCGATTAACCGGGAAGTTGTGCGGGCTACGCTCGAACAACTGGGGTGCCGCGTGGATATAGTCGACAACGGGTTGCAAGCGCTAACGGCGCTGGATCACACCGATTACGACTTGGTGATTATGGATTGCCAGATGCCGGAATTGGACGGTTTTGCCGCCACTGCGGAATTGCGTCATCGCGAATCAGTCAAAGGAAACTCACGGGTGCCGGTAATCGCGCTGACGGCAAATGTGGTCAAAGGATTTCGCGAGGAGTGCCTATCCATCGGCATGGACGATTATCTCGGCAAGCCTTTTCCCGCAAGCAGCTCATCGCTGTGCTGCAGCGCTGGCTGAAAAACGACTGAATTCAACCTGTTTGATCAGCGGTTCTCAATTAAGCTGAAAAAGCCTGTTGAACTAGAGAAGGCAAAACCTGGCCGGCTGGTCCCTGCAGTGAAAAGTCCGCGTGTTCGCTTAACGGCGTAGGCTGGGGATTGATTTCCACTACCGTAGCACCGCAATTCTGCGCCAACAACGGCAAGCCGGCCGCCGGATAAACCAGCGCTGAAGTGCCAATACTGAAAAACACCTCGCAATCGGTGGTTGCAGTTTCGGCTTGACGCAGCGTCTCAACCGGTAACCCCTCACCGAACCAAACCACATCGGGCCGCAACCAAGCGTTGCAGTGCGGACAGCGGGGTGGTGTTTTCGCCAGTCTCGGGCCACTCATCCACCCGCGTTGCCTCAGCAAAACATCGCGTGCCGAACAGATTGCCGTGGAGTTCCAACACCTGTCGGTTACCGGCGCGCCGGTGCAGGCCGTCGACATTCTGAGTAATCAAGGTAAAGGTCGGTAGGCGCTGCTCCAGTTCCACCAGGGCGTGATGGCCGGCATTCGGCTGCGCGTTGCTCACCAATTGCCGCCGCCAAACGTACCAATCCCACACCAGTTTGGGATTGTGCTGGAACGCTTCAGGCGTAGCCAGCTCTTCCGGGTTATAACGCGCCCAGAGGCCGGTTTGGGCTTCGCGAAAAGTGGGGACACCACTTTCCGCCGAGATACCGGCGCCGGTTAATACGGCCACTCGTCGGGTGTTGCGTAGGGTAGCCAGTAACTGTGAGGGAATCGTTAACATCAGACTGTGGGCAAGCGTTGCGGACTGAGCAAAAATACCACATTATCATTCTATTCTGCCGGGGTATTTGTGATGAACTTGGGTTTAAACATTCCGCGATGAGCAGCGGCATCAATTATGATCTTAAGTCAGTGCACGTGCCGCGCTTAGCCGGCGGCAAGCTGCGTTGGGTAACCCGGTTACTGGAAAACCCGCTAACCCGTCCGCTACTGCTGGGTCAACTGCTGCGCACCGGCGGGATCGAAAAGTTGCGCTCGCTGGTGGTGGAAGACGAACCGTCTTTTCAGCCTTACCTATTTTGGGATACCCCGGTCCCGAAATTGGAAATTTCCTCAGTCCCGACATTGGTGGGGACAGTCGAGAGTCACCATGAAAATCCCAGCGGATTTGCCTGTGTCTTGGATTATGGGCGTGCCTATGAAGCAGGTTCCACGACCCCGGAACAGGTGGCGCAACGCGCATTGGCGGCAATCTCCGCCAGTGAAACCGCCGCGCTTCCCTTGCGCATGTTCATTGCCTGCCAGGGGGATGTGGTCATGGCGCAAGCCCAAGCGTCCGCGCAACGCTGGCAAGCCGGTAAACCTTTGGGACCGTTCGATGGGGTGCCGGTAGCGATTAAGGACGAATTCGACCTGCTGCCCTATGGTTCAACCTTGGGCAGCTCGTTTCTAGGCCGGAATCCCCCCCACGAAGAGGCGACCGTGGTTAAAAGACTTCGGGATGCGGGCGCCGTGCTGCTCGGCAAAACCAATATGCACGAATTAGGGATCGGGGTAACCGGATTGAACCCTCACTACGGTGCGGTGCGCAATCCCTATCAGCCGGCCCACTGTGCCGGTGGGAGTTCCAGCGGTTCGGCAGCGGCTGTCGCCAGCGGGGTCTGTTCTGTCGCCATCGGCACGGATGGCGGGGGATCAATTCGTATTCCGGCAGCGTTTTGCGGCATGGTGGGACTGAAACCGACGTATGGGCGAATCAGCGGATTCGGTTCCCCTACCCAAGCGTGTAGCGTCGTTCAACCCGGCCCCATCGGAGCTACAGTGCGTGATGTTGCACTGGCTTATGCAGTCATCGCCGGCCCCGATGCGTGCGACCGGAAAACGTTGGTTCAGCCTCCGGTTAGTCTCCGAGGCTTGGCGTCGCCAGATCTGAACGGCTTGACCTTGGGCGTGTATCGTGCTTGGTTCAGACATGCCGATTCCGCCGTAGTGGATCGTTGTCAGGCTCTGCTCGACGCTTTCGTGAAACAAGGTGCGCAACTGCGAGAAATCGACATTCCTGAACTGGATATCGGGCGGATTGCCCATGCGATTACCATTCTAGCGGAATTGGGATCGGCCTTGGAGCCTTACTACGATCTGCATCGCCGAGAAATCAGCTGGGAGACCCGGATTCACTTGGTACTGGCCCGCGCCCTGACCGCCCGCGACTATCTTCAGGCGCAACGCATCCGAACCCGGATGACCGCGCACTTTTATCGAGCCATGCAGCAAGTGGACATGATTGTCACCCCGACCACCGCTTGTACCGCGCCGCAGATTCGGGCTGATGCGTTGCCGGAAGGTGAGTCGGACATCGGGCTGATGACCGATATCATGCGTTTCGTGGTACCGGCCAATTTCGCCGGATTACCGGCCATATCGTTTCCCGCCGGTTACGATGCTCTAGGATTACCCATCGGTTTTCATGCCATCGGCCGACCTTGGGAGGAGCATCACCTGCTGCGTCTGGCCAGTGTCGCGGAGCAGCTGGTTGAGCGGCGCCCGGCTCAAGCTCATTACGATTTACTGCAAAATCAACCAGTCAGCAGCGATCTGTCCACATCGTGATCACAGGGATCAGACCACGCCGGCCCGCAACAAATCGTGCATATTAAAGGCGCCGATCAGCCGATTAGACTCGTCAACCACCGGTAGCGCATTGATTTTACTGGTTTCCATCAAATGCAAGGCTTCCGCAGCTAATAAGCCGGGTGATACGGTTTTGCAATCGCGGGTCATCACGGCGGATACCGGGCTCCCGTGCACGTCGATACGCCGATCCAAAGCCCGGCGCAAATCCCCATCGGTCAGCACCCCGAGCACCCGCTGATCGGGGTCGGTGATCACTGTCATACCCAAGCCCTTACGCGTCATCTCCATGAGGGCGATCCCCAGCAAATCCTCGGGTGCATTGCGGGGTATTTGCTCACCGCTGTGCATAATGTCATCAATCAACAGCAGCAAACGCCGTCCCAATTGCCCGCCCGGATGGGAACGGGCGAAGTCTTCGGCGGTAAACCCGCGGGCTTCCAGTAAAGAAACCGCCAGCGCATCCCCCATCGCCAAAGTCGCCGTAGTGCTAGCGGTCGGCGCCAATCCCAAAGGACAGGCTTCCTGTTCGACCCCGACGTCGATATGTACATCTGCACTGCTGCCCAAAGTCGAGTGCCCATTACCGGTCAAGGCGATCAAAGGAACGCCTAAGCGCTTGATCAGCGGCAACAGGGTGACGATTTCCGCGGTTTCGCCTGAATTGGACAGCGCCAGTACCACATCGCTGGGGGTGATCATGCCCAAATCGCCGTGACTGGCTTCGGCAGGATGGACGAAAAGGCGGGCTACCGGTACTAGCCAGGTCGCCGCGATCTTGCCGCCGATATGCCCGGATTTCCCCATGCCGATGACTACGATACGCCCCTGGCAGGCCAATAAGATGTGACAGGCACGCACAAAATTGTCGTCCAGGCGCTGCAACAGGCGGGTTATGGCCTGTGCTTCTCCTGCAGAACCATACTGCCCAACTCCTTCAGTCTGTCTTCGTGGAGCGTGAGCTGAGAATCGTATTGTGAGGGGAAATGAGTCATTGCATGGTGTCGCGTGTTGGTTAAGGGTCCGGGAAATGCGAAAGAGTGTAGCAAATCCTGCTGCTGCGCCTAAAATGTAGCCATCGCAAACAGCCTGCAGGAGAAGTGAGATGAGCAAAGCTATCCGTGTTCACGAATACGGCGGTCCCGAAGCCATGCGTTGGGAGGACGTCGAGATTGGCGATCCCGGCGCTTGTCAGGTGCGTATCCGCCATCGCGCC
>JAAUQA010000399.1 GCA_012032855.1 Candidatus Competibacteraceae bacterium | reverse complement strand
TTGCTGGGTCAGAACATTCAGGCGTCATTGCAAAGTCCCTGGATATTAATCGCCACCAGCGGTTTGTTTGTGCTGTTGGCTTTATCCATGTTCGGTTTTACGAATTGCAGCTGCCGAGTCGTTACAGGGTGGTTGACGGACATCAGCAATCGTCAGCAGTCGGGGAGTCTGGTGGGCGTAGGCATCATGGGCTTTTTATCGGCGTTGATCGTGAGCCCTTGCGTGGCGCCGCCACTGATCGGCGTGCTGACGGTGATCGCCAGCACCGGTGATGCGGGATTGGGTGGCGTTGCCTTATTTTCCATCGGCCTGGGAATGGGGCTGCCGTTATTGGTCATCGGCACCTCCGCCGGTCGTTGGTTGCCTCGCGCCGGGCATTGGATGGAACGCATCAAAACCGTGTTGCGGGGTGTCTCTTATTGGCGGTCGCTCTGTGGTTGTTAGAACGCATTTTGCCGCCGGTGGTGGCCATGTTGCTGGCTGCCTTGCTGCTGATTGTGTCGGCCACCTATATGGGCGCTCTACAACCCGTAGTACACGGGGCGCCGGCCTGGCGCACTTTAGTCAAAGGTTGCGGAGTCGTGCTGTTGATCTACGGTATTTTGTTGTTGGTCGGGGTGGCGGCGGGCGGTCGCGACGTCTGGCAACCCTTGCGAGGGGTCAATTTTATCGCCACCGGTTCCGGTCAGCCCGAACGAACTTTGTCGTTTCGCCCAATTAAAACCATCGCTGATTTGGAACGCGAATTGGTGCAGGCGCGTGGCCGATCGGTATTGGTGAAGTTTTATGCCGATTGGTGCGTGACCTGCAAAGAGTTGGAAAAATACACCTTTCCCGACCCGGCGGTGCAAGCGGCATTGCAAAACACCATCCTGCTCAAAGCCGATGTGACCGCGCACGATGACGCTGATCAGGCTTTGCAACAACGCCTCGGCATCATGGGACCGCCCGCGATTCTGTTTTACGATGCAGACGGTATTGAAAACCGCGCTCATCGCGTGGTCGGATTTATGGATGCCAATCGTTTCGCCGCTCATGTGAACCAAGCGCTACCCTCTAACAAAGTCCGAAATCAGCAAGTTTCGGCAATTCAGTTATGATCTGCAGCGATTTTACTTAAACTAGCTGGTATCTGGACAACATAATCGGTTTCGTGCAGAATCCACCCTTTCTGTCACGAACCGCTATGTCTAAGCTACTTGTCTTAAACGGTCCCAATCTCAATTTGCTCGGCATCCGTGAGCCTTCAGTTTACGGCGCCACTCGCTTGGCTGACATCGAACAAAAACTGCCTAGCGTTGGTCAATACGCTGGGCAACCACGAGCTGGCTTTTTTTCAAAGCAATGCTGAACATGTTCTGGTGGAACGGATTCATACCGCTTATCAAGATCAGGTGGATTTCATCGTGATCAATCCCGCAGCCTACACCCATACCAGCGTCGCCTTGCGCGATGCCCTATTGGGGGTCGGCATTCCGTTTATCGAAGTGCATCTGTCCAATGTTTTTGCCCGTGAGCCGTTTCGTCATCATTCTTATTTGTCCGATATTGCTGTCGGTGTCATTAGCGGGCTGGGTGCGCAGGGCTACGAGTTGGGCCTGCGGGCGGCCATCGCCTATTTAAGCCAGCGTTCCTGAAATAGCATGGATATCCGAAAAGTCAAAAAACTCATCGAATTACTGGAAGAGTCGGGCATCGCCGAATTGGAGATCCGAGAAGGCGAGGAATCGGTACGCATCAGCCGCTATCCACCGGGCGGAGTGCAGATGCCACAGTCCCTGCCGCCGATTCAGTCGGTGTCCACCCCGGCGCTGAACATGCCGATCCCGGAACCCGTTGTGGAGCCGGCCCAACGCGGTCATATTTTGCGCTCGCCGATGGTAGGCACCTTCTATCCTTCCGCCGCACCCGGTTCCAAACCCTTCGTCCAGGTTGGCCAAACGGTTAATGTCGGCGATACCGTGTGCATTATCGAAGCCATGAAGATGTTTAATCAGATTGAGGCCGATCACGCCGGGGTTGTGCTTGAAGTGTTGGTGGAAAACGGGCAACCGGTCGAATACGATCAACCCTTGATGATCATTGAGTAGTTGCACATGCGCTACTGGACGACGGCTTACGCCATGATTGAAAGCGCTGCTGCGGAACACCCATGTTAGACAAAATCGTTATCGCCAATCGCGGGGAAATAGCCTTGCGTATCCTGCGCGCCTGTCGGGAGTTAGGCATTCGCACCGTTGCGGTGCATTCCACTGCGGACCGGGATTTAAAGCATGTGCGCTTGGCTGATGAAACTGTCTGCATCGGCCCGCCACCGGCTACCGAAAGCTATCTCAATATGCCGGCTTTGATCAGCGCCGCCGAGGTTACCGATGCGGTAGCGGTGCATCCCGGATATGGCTTTTTGTCGGAAAACGCTGATTTTGCCGAACGGGTTGAACAAAGCCGCTTTGTTTTCATCGGCCCACGCCCCGAGACTATCCGTCTGATGGGCGATAAAGTGTCCGCCATTCGGGCAATGCGGCAGGCGGGTGTGCCGTGTGTGCCTGGATCGGACGGACCGTTGGGCGAGGACGAAGCGGAAAACCTGCGTTTGGCCGAGACCATCGGCTATCCGATCATCATAAAGCGGCTGGCGGCGGCGGCGGTCGTGGCATGCGCGTCGTGCACAGTGAGGCGACTCTGCTCAATGCGATTTCCTTGACCCGCAGCGAGGCAGGCGCGGCGTTCGGCAATTCCAGCGTGTATATGGAAAAGTACCTGGACCATCCGCGTCACGTGGAATGCAGGTCTTAGCCGATTCACACGGTAACGCCATTTATCTGGGAGAGCGGGACTGTTCCTTACAACGTCGTCATCAAAAAGTTGTGGAAGAAGCACCGGCTCCCGGCATCACTCCCAAACAGCGACGGCAACTCGGCGAAGTTTGCATCGCAGCGTGCCAGCGCATCGGTTATCGCAGTGCCGGCACCATTGAATTTCTGTATCAGGATGGGGAATTTTATTTCATTGAGATGAATACCCGCGTACAGGTGGAGCATCCGATCACGGAGATGATTACCGGTGTGGACATTGTCAAGGAACAGTTACGCATCGCCGCCGGGGAGAAGCTGAGTTACACCCAAAATGATATTCGCTGGACCGGGCATGCTATCGAATGCCGGATCAATGCCGAAGATCCCGAGACCTTCATGCCCTCTCCCGGCATGGTTAATCAGTACCACCCACCGGGCGGGCCGGGGATACGGGTGGACTCGCATCTTTACAACGGTTATCGGGTGCCGCCTTATTACGATTCGCTGATCGGCAAGCTGATCGCGCACGGCGAGAATCGCACCATCGCCTTGGCGCGGATGCGTAACGCTTTGGCCGAATTAGTCATTGAGGGCATCAAAACCAATATCCCCCTGCATCGACGCATATTCAACGACGCAAAATTCGCCAAGGGCGGCACCGATATTCATTATTTGGAACGGCAGCTGGGACTTTAGCCACACGCCATGAGTAGCGAAACGAGTAGCGAAACCAGCTGGTTGCAGCTGACAATGGACGCAGTCCGGCACAGCCCGGAACAACTGGAAGAGGCGTTGTTGCAGGCAGGTGCGT
Organism: Candidatus Competibacteraceae bacterium; assembly: GCA_012032855.1. Next base: position 476 of record JAAUQA010000399.1, on the reverse strand, counting down.
TGGCCGTGACCTTGCAAGACGCGGGGGAACAACCGGTGCTTGAACCGGCACCCGGCGAGACACCGCTATGGCCGCAAACGCGGGTTACCGGCTTGTTTGCTACAGAAACCGATATGGCCCAAATCGGACAACGGCTGCGACAACTGTTGGGCGACTCCGAATCAACGCTCACTACCGAATTGGATAGGTTGGCGGAGCGTGATTGGACGCGTGCCTGGTTGGATGATTTCCGACCGTTGCGGTTCGGTAACACACTTTGGGTCTGCCCGCATGAGCAAACCCCACCCGACCCGTCGGCCGTCATCGTCTATCTGGACCCTGGTCTGGCCTTCGGCACCGGCACTCACCCCACCACGGCGTTGTGTCTGAGTTGGCTGGATAGTGCCGAGTTGAAAGGCAAAACAGTGATTGATTACGGCTGTGGCTCCGGCATCCTGGCTATTGCCGCAGCCAAGTTGGGGGCTCACCGGGTTTGG
>JAAUQA010000398.1 GCA_012032855.1 Candidatus Competibacteraceae bacterium | reverse complement strand
TCATCGCTGCGAACCACAGCTTGGGATCGCCGCCGGCAATAGACGCCTGGGTATGCAAGATGGCCGGTTCGGTGTGCATGATGCGCCGGAGTTCCTCGCCGTACTGTTTCAATTGAACAAGCTGGGGACCGACGATGCGAAAAGCCACCGGCGCAGCGTAGGGCGGACCTTGACCAAAGGTGCTGACCACCACTTGTGCTTGCGGGAAGCGTTCATCTAGTTCCCCCTGCAAGTGTGGTATCAGCGCATTAACATCGGCTACGTTGCGAACTGAAACGATGGCATGAGCGTAGGACGCATCGTTATCCTTATTCATCACCAGGTTGTAATAAACAGTCGGATAACTGCTGCCCACCAGCCAATCGACCCGGTCGATACCGTCTTGTTCGCGCATCACGGTTTCGATCTGTCGAATCACTCCGGTTGTATGATTGATCGATGCATTGCCGCCCAACCACACTTCCACTTCGAATTGATCCCGATCAGCCGGCGGAAAGAATTGCGTACCCAAGGTGGCGGCTAAAAAAAATCCCAGGACCGGCAAGGCCAAAGAGACCAGCACGCTCAAGCGCGGCCAGTGGAGCACGGCCAACAGAAAACGCCGATAGGTCTCAGTCAGCTTATTATTGGTGAACCCGTCACGCCACCACGATCCTTGGTCCGGGCTGGGATTCACAAACAGACCCGCCAAAGTCGCAATCACCGTCATGGAAATTAAAAAAGAGCCGATCAACGCCAACACCACGCTGATGGCAATCGGCCCCACGAAATCCCCGACGTTGCCGGACAACAGAAATATGGGCATAAAACCCAACACAGTCGTCAAGGTTGATGCCAACAGCGGGGCGAATAGATGACGCACCGCCGCGGCTACTGCTGCCGTCCGTTCCAAACCTAAACTCAATTGTTTGCGCACCTCGTCGGTGACCACGATGGCGTTATCGATCAACAGACCTAGCGCGATGATCATCCCGAATACAGTCATTTGATGAATTTGCTGACCGAAAAACGTTAAGCCGAACAAGGCGAAAGCCACACTCAACGGCAAAGCCGCGCCGACGATCAGCGCCGAGCGCCAGCCCATGCCGATCAGCACCACTAAGATCACCACGGCAGCGCCTGCCAATAAATTACCGCCGAGACTCGCTAGGCGTTCTTCGGTATAGCGGCTTTGATCGAAGATGACCTCAACGCCGATCCCTTTATCAGTGGTCTTTGCCAAAGTTGCAACCACCGCGCGAGCTTCTTCGGCCCACTGATCGACGTGAACATCGTCCTCCATTCTGGCCGCCACCAATACCGTGCGCGTCCCATCAGCCAAGGCGATTTCCTGCGGTGGGTCCTGCCAGCGCTTGGCAATCTGCGCAATCTCTCCGAGAGTGACCAGACCACCGGTTCCATTGGCAGCGACCGGAATACGGGCAATACGCTGGGTCGAATCCAAAGCACCTTCCACTTCCAGCAGCACATCCCGTGCGGTGGTGCGCAAGATGCCAGATGGCGTTTTTGTATCCGCAGCACTAATCAGTTCTGCGGCATCAACCGTGGTCAATCCAAGCGCTGCGAATTCAGCCGGATCGGCGGTTACGGTGATTTCTTCTTCCGGTTCGCCAAACAAGCGAACATTGTCGGTGCCGGGAATATTGCGCAAGCGATCCGCCAATTCCTCGGCTAGGCGGGACAAGATCCCTAAGCGTGCTTCTTCCGTTCCATACCATTCGATAGCCGTGAGCAGCGAATAGGCGACTGCGCCGCGTTTATCATCGAATTCGGGTAGAGAAGCACCCGGCGGTAATTCGCTCGTCGCATCCGCCAGTTTGTCCCGAATCTTGGAAAAAACAGTCTCGTTTTCCCCGGGGCCGATTTGATCCTGCAATTCCAGGCTGATCAGCGATATGCTGGGGCTGGAGGTCGACTCAATCTGCTTGATCTCGGCGATCTCCCGTAACCGATCCTCTATTTTTTTAGTTACCAGCGCTTCCACCCGCGTCGCCGAAGCACCGGGTAACAGCGTCAGAATGGTCGGGTTTCGATTAGTAATGCGCGGGTCTTCAATGCGGGGCAGATTAAGCAACGCCGAAACGCCTGCCACCAACAGGATAACGATGGTCAACCCTAATAAGTGGCGATTGCGGACGAACAGCGTAGCTATGCTATGGGAACCATCAATTGACGACATGGTTGTTCTCCTTCCGCGCAGCAACATAATCCGCATGTTCTTGGATGCGCACCAGTTGGCCAGGCACGATGCGGTGCAGACCGCCGGCGACGATTAAGGCGTTATCCGGTAGCGCACCTTGGGTAAAGACCCGATCCGATTCTTGGTGTAGGACTTCAACCAGCAGCGGAATTACCTGATAATCTGCTTGAGATTGAGGCTTTTCCGGGGACTCAACAGCGGGTTCAAGCCGATAGACCGTCCACAGTCCGCGTGGACCCTCGCTCAGCGCATCCAACGGCAGCCAATAGCCGCGCTCCGAAACGGTTTTGGTGAGCGCCAACCGCGCCAAGTCTCCTGCACGTACAACGTCCGACTCATCTTCCAGAGTCAACAACACATCTACCGTGCCAGTATCGGGACCACGTACCGGCAATAAGGCTTTTACTCGGACTGGAACGGACTGGTCATTAAGCTCGACAGTCAGGCGCTGCCCCACTCGAACTGTATCTACCAACCGACCGGCAATACCAATTCTAATCTCGGTAGGCGGATGTTCCATGAGTTCTAAAACCGGCTCCCCCGCGTTCAACACTCGGCCTTCGTCCACAGCACGGCGAATCACTTTGGCAGTGAAGGGGGCATGTAAATCGGATTTCTTCAACTCGACATCAATAGTAGCGATACGCGATTGCGCCAATGTCACCCCGGCCTGGGTTGCCCGGTACGACTCTCGCGCTTCGTCCAAACCTTGCCGGGTGACGCCACCAGATTTCACAACCTGTTTGAAACGCTCTAGGGTGATCTTCGCCAGCGCCTGATTTGCCTGAGCCTCAGCCAAGGCCGCTTGCAGTTCTCTGCGCTGCGCTTTAAGCCGTGCGGTATCCAGTCGAGCCAGCTGTTGGCCTTGCTGTACGGTATCGCCCTCGTCGACATTGACGTGTTGCAATAATCCACTGAGTTCGAAGCCTACCGCACTGCGCCGCGTGGCCTCCACACGGCCAACAAAAACCCGCTTTACCTCATAACCCGCTTGGGGCTGAAGGTGGATGACTGCAACCGGCAACGTCGTCCGGCTTATCGGTGTATCCATAGAATGGACGGATTGAGCAGAGTGCACATATGCTGCAACCGCAAACCCGAGTCCTATGGCGAGAACGCCGATAGCGACTATCCAGAGCTTGCGAGATCGAGTCTGCCGCATGGTTTGGTTACTCTGTTGTTCGCGTTTCATGCCGATCCCCTTCAGATAAGGTGCTGGATAGGATTACGGATTTAACATAAACTAGACTGTATAGTTTGATAATAAACAAACAATACTGGACTGTCTAGTTCCGTTATGAAAAAGGCACTTTTACTACCCGCACTGGCCGACCGAAGAGCGAAGAAAAACGCGACGCCATCATCGACGCCGCCAGCGATTTATTTCTTGCCAAAGGGTTGAGAGCGACGTCCATGGACGCGGTGGCGGAGCAAGCCGGCGTGTCCAAGCAAACCGTTTACAGTCACTTTAAAAACAAGGAGGAGTTGTTCCGGGAAGTCGTTATAACCAAAGTAGAATCCTACGGGTTCGCTGAAACCGCATTACCCGAGGAACCGGATCTCGAAGCCGCGTTGTTCACAATGGGCACGCGTTTTATCGATTTGTTGCTGGATGATGAAGTCGTCGCGATGCACCGGGTAGTGATCGGCGAGAGCTTGGATTACCCGGAAATCGCGAAATTGTTTTATCAAACCGGGCCGGGCACCGCTATCCGGGCGATTGCCAAGTTTCTGGATCAGCAGATGCAACAAGGCCGGCTCAAAACCGATGACCCGCGCTATACGGCAGTGTTATTTCTCAATATGGTCCGGGGTCATTATCAGATGCAATGCTTGATGGGCTTACCGCTCGATATCGACAGGGCGGCGCTTGAAGCACACATCTGCA
>JAAUQA010000397.1 GCA_012032855.1 Candidatus Competibacteraceae bacterium | reverse complement strand
GGCTTTGCACCCAAATTACCTTATCAACCCAGTACATTAGATCGAAACTGGTCCTACCTGCGCGTGATTATCTTCCACCTCAGTTGCAGGTTTATCATCCCTTAACTGGGTGTCCGTTTACAGTAGACCACATCAATCTGTCCTTGGCGACCTCGGCCAACAACCAGCGGCGGAACTTGGCGATTTTCGGCAGCGATTCTCGTTCGCCCGGATAAACCAAGTAATAGGCGTGATGACTCCGTAACGAAACATCGAACGGGATAATCAACCGGCCACTGTCCAAGTGGTGCGACACTACACGGCGACCAATAATCACCACACCCATGCCGGCGATAGCGGCTTCCAGGGCCAAAGACCAATTTTGAAACCGCGAACCACCTTCAGGATTGACATGGCTAGCGCCGGCCGCCTCCAACCAGTTTTTCCAATCCCCAATACGGGAAATGACATGCAGTAATAGCTCGCTGCGCAAATCGCTCAGTTGTCGCAAAGGCTGTTTTCCGGTCAATAACGCCGGACTGCACACCGCAATCAAATCCTCATCAATCAGCCAACGACTGCTTAAACCCGTCCACTTGCCGCTACCCTGACGAATGGCCAAGTCAACATCCGAGTGAGAAAAATCCGTAAGGTCCGTAGACACAATCAAGCGTACTTCGAGCTGCGCATGGCTTTCCTGAAACGCTGGCAGGCGTGGCACCAACCACTGAGTCGCAAACGCGGGCACGACGCTGATGATCAGCAAATCATTGTCCCGATCGGCCATGAGTCGTTCGGTGGCTGTTCGGATCTGTTGGAACGCGGTTTGTAATAACGGCAAATAGCGCTGACCTGCTGGAGTCAGTGAGATTTTCCGATGTGCGCGTCGAAACAGCGATACCCCGAGAAACGTCTCTAACCCACGGATTTGATGGCTAACCGCCGACGGGGTGAGGTGTAGCTCTTCCGCTGCCCGATTAAAACTCAAATGGCGGGCAGCGGCTTCGAAGACCCGCAGTGCATGCAAGGAGGGTAAGGCGTTCATTGATTATCGCAAAATTGATGAATATTTTTCATTTAAAAGCTGAAAATTCATCGTTTGTCAGTAGTCCAGCAGGACCGTATAAGTAATACAAGAACAAGTAATTTACGATCGTTCTTGAAGGCAAAATCAAAGTAGTTTAAGTGATTTTTAATCAGCTATTAATGAGGTGGTGGATATGGCAACTGAAAGATTAGAACACTCCTTGGGAAACCATATCAACAGTGATGCCTGGGGTTTTAAACCAATCCGGTGTTTAGCCGATGGTTCTGTGGACCACGGCTATTACTTGGCAAGAGGTCGACAAGCACGTTCCCAAGCTGTGTTAGCCGCGGTGAAAACACTGTTTCGCAGTATCAAGCGATTGATCACCTTTAATGACGCGATTTCGCAAACCCAGCAGCCTGTAGAGCAACCTCTCCGTAAGCGATTGAGCATCGTCACCTAGACAGGGCTCGATACTGTAAAGCGCAGCTTGATGAAGTGCCTCAATCAGCCGGGTGGTCGATCAGTTGGGCGTGCTCGGCGTTTGGATTGAGCACCCGAAAGAGCAGTGCATAGGCTACGTGCCAGCGCCCGTTTTGACGCTGTATCGAGGCGGTTTTGGGATTAATTTTTTGGGCCGTCCCGTCCCATTCGACACCCCGCTTATCGACAAAGACGACCCAGTCGCCGACCTTCAGCGTCTGGCGACTGACTGAGGCCCTGGCCTGGGTGTGGGGTAACCGGGTTTCGACACCGTGCACGATGAGAATTTAGTACGGGATGCGCCAAGGCTTGCCAGCGCTGAGATTGATGACATGGGTATGGGGGTGTAAGCCGGAACCCCCGAAAATACCGTGAGGCCAATTCGCGCCTATTGATTGGCTTGACTTTCCGTAATTGGTGCCAAAAACGAAATGTTTTTGATAGCAGTCATGGTCGAATCGGGGCTGAAGAGGCACAAATCGGGCAACCCAAAGCATCGTAAACCGGAAAGATGACTACATTAGAAAATCGGGGGTTCCGGCTTACACCCCCTACCATTCAACCTTTCCACTGTGATGGCTGCCGACGAAAGCTACGCGAGATCATGCCTGTGACCCCCATCGTCGTAAACTCTTCAAGTGAAAGCCGGTCCATGGCGGTAATTGTCTTCGCTGGCGGACTGATCCTGGCCCTTTCATTTGGAATTCGGTCAGTTTTTGGAGGATTTTTAGATAATCTGTCCAATGATTTGTTTGGCGGCAGGGTTGAAGTCTTATCCTTCTCGATTGCGATCCAAAACTTAATCTGGGGACTCGCACAGCCTGCCTTCGGAATGGTTGCTGACAGGTTTGGCGACCGCCGTGCGCTTTGGCTTGGGTTCGGCTGCTATGCGGCCGGCATGGTGCTTTGTATCGCGGCTATGTCGCCGATAGCGCTCCATCTTGGTGCCGGTGTTTTGGTCGGTATGGGTATCTCCGGCACGGCATTTGGCGTCGTGCTTGCTGTAATTGGAAGGGCGGCTCCAGTTGAAAAGCGCGAATACTATCTCGGGTTGGCGTCGGCTTTGGGCTCCGTCGGACAGGTACTTCTACCGCTCCTAGCGTCTTGGCTTACGGAATGGCTCGACTGGCGAGTCGCTCTGGCTGTCATTGCAGCCATGTTGGTACCTATGGCTCTTTGTATACCCCTTTTGCGTGTACAAGATTCGCCGTTGGCGCCAACGAACACCGCGTTGACCGACTGCGCGGGATCAATTAGCCTGGCGCAAACTGTGAAAGAGGCATTCCGACAGCCCAGCTATGTTCTCTTGTGCATCGGCTTTTCGGTGTGCGGATTTCACCTCGCATTTATCACCGCCCACTTGCCCACATATGTTCAATATTTCTGTTCGAGCACCAGTATGTCGCCAGAAGAATTGCGGACATTTGGACTAAGAGCGCTCTCAGTCGTAGGCTTGGCAAACATATTTGGAACACTGCTCGCTTCTAAGCTTGGATTGATGTTACCCAAAAGCCATGTTCTCGCCGGGATCTACGCCCTGCGCGCAGTAATCATTACAATCTCTATCTCATTTCCCATCACTCCAACATCCGTGATTGTATTCGCCACCGCTATGGGCGTGCTGTGGCTCTCGACCGTGCCCCTCACGAGTGGACTGGTTCTGAACATGTTTGGTCCGCAGGCAATGGGCACACTCTTTGGTTTCGTATTCCTAAGTCACCCAGTTTGGAAGCTTTATTGGAGTCTGGTGGGCTGGCGCATGGTTCGATCTCTACTTCGGCTACGAGTTAATCTGGTGAGTTTCAATTGGGCTCGGTTTACTATCTGCCGCAATTCACCTACTAGTAAAAGAGCGGCAACTCTCACTGCAAACTGTGTAAGAGTGTGATGTCTACCTTTCAACAGGATAAACCATTGCAAAAAATCGTATTTTGGTATGATCTGGCTTCTACGTATTCGTTTTTGTCGGCGGTCCGGGCAGAAGCCGTCTGCAAAAAGTTTCATATCGAGCTTGTATGGCGTCCTTTTCTTCTTGGGCCAATCTTCCGCTCTCAGGGGTGGGACACATCGCCGTTTAATCTCTATGAAGCCAAGGGTCGCTATATGTGGCGCGATTTGGAACGCAGAGCAGCGCAATTGGATTTACCGCCAATTGTTCGCCCGGATCCGTTTCCCCAGAACAGCCTGCTTGCGGCAAGAGTTGCGACCATCGGCGTCCACGACACATGGGGTCCCTCCTTTTCACGTGCTGTTTTCACTGCGCAATTCACGCACGGAGCCCGCATAGCCGAGTCTGCAGTCGTTGTTTCGTTGCTTGACGAGGTCGGCGTTACCGGATCGGAAATTGTGCAGCGCGCTCAATCTGATCAAGTGGTAAAAGATGCTTTGCGTCAGGCAACAGAAGACGCACAACGCTTCGGCATATTTGGTGCGCCAAGTTTTACTACGGAAGACGGCGAGCTCTTTTGGGGCGACGACCGGTTGGAAGACGCCATTTCCTGGGCGCGTTGGCGACCTCGCACAATCGGAGACGCGCAAGATCTGAACCACGGCGAGATCGGCGGAAACACCAAAGCTGGATAGGATTGGCTCATCAACCAGATC
>JAAUQA010000396.1 GCA_012032855.1 Candidatus Competibacteraceae bacterium | reverse complement strand
CGCATAGAAGCAATATAGCGATCATAAGATTGCCACCGTATTTCCAGTTCAGTATCGGGTAGATTTTCGATAATATGAAAGCCATAGCCCTCAACAAAGCGAAACTTAGCGAGTTCTGCACGTGAGAAATCCCGCAACACGATAAACCGAATACCTTCAGAGAGTGCGATGCTATCTAGTGTGTGTGATAGCGGCTCGGCGATATCAGAAAATGTAACTCCTTCTCGCAAACTGCAGGGTTGTCCCAGATAAGCGGGGGAGCCACATTCGAGAAATCGCGGTTTCAGAAAACCAGGAAACTTTTTGCGGACAGAATTGATCAAATATTTCACAACACGGCTTGAGAAAATAAGCAAATCTGTCGGTATGGAGTAGGTACAGGCATGTGCGGCTATTTTTCCATCTTCTGCCCAAAAAACAAGATAAAAAAAACGACAATCATTAATCCCTGATTCTTCAGTTGCTTTTAAAAATGCATGAGAGAAAATAGTTCGATTATCCCCTAAAATAGCATCCCATTGGGTGGGTGCGATATCATTAATGCTGTTGTGTACTGTAACTCGCATTCTCCATCCTCAATGCATTGAAAATTTTTTATTTATATTATAAACATACAGTTAGCTCAATAAAATCAGGCGCAGTGCTCAATGTTTGAGTACAAAGAATGTCATGCCTTAGGCTAATCATCTAAGCTGTCCAATTGCTTGTGACTCAATACAAGAGGCCAGCCTAGTGTCTCAAGTTCTTGCAACAAGATTGTGTATGTGAACAGGTCAATTGGCGTAACTAATCCGGTTTTTTTTATTGAGCCTTCAAACAATTTTTTTTGCTGCGAGAACAGGTATGTATGAAGTGATAGTACCACCGTCGTCAAAAGCAAGAACGGCTTGCCAGCGCTGTGAGGCACTGTGGGCGATAAATTTCATAAAACCACTGGTATCAAAGCCGGCGTTCAGTGCTCGCTGGAAATCTTTCCGCATCACCCTTCGAACAATGTGGCGTAGCAGATTGTAGAGCCATTTCCGACGATGTGGCTTAAGTATCCTGATTAGTGCAAATGTACCCCAAGGAGGTTCAACACCAATCGAATAGTACGTTTGCAAAGAACGAAGCGATGTTGTCACATGAGCAGGTACTAAAAGAGTGTCAACGATAGGGACACCGAGCATTTTGCAATCGCCAAATGGTAATGGCATGGACTCGGTCTTAATATCCACACCCATACGCTCCGCGACATAGTGACCATTCTTTAATGTCAATGCTTCGAAGCTAGGCTCTAACAATGCACCAAGCAGACTACCCATGCCTGCGTCTGAATCAGGTAATCGACCTTGCACACAAAACATCTCTAAAGTATGTGCTTGTGGTAATTGCCCTGCCGCATGTATTAAAAAAAAGGTTGAGATACCAGGTGTTTGGCCAGCGGCGGTAAGCAACATCACGTTGTTATCACGCGCTAAATGATCCAGACTTTGCAACCGCCGATAGTGAGCTTGTTCGTTGGCACAGTCTATATACGGCTTACCGCAGTTAATCACTTGACGAGCAATTTCAAAACCGCCAACAGAATAGGGCCCAACACAATTGATCACCAGATCAACATTTGCACAAGCTTGCCGCAATGCTGATTGACTGTCTATATCAAGAAAACATGTTTGTAGTCGATCGCAATGCAAACGTGATAGCAACACGCTCAGTTTTTCTGGATTGCGTCCACTAGCAATAATATTTAAAGCCGTTTTTTTGACTAGGCCTTCAACAACAGCGCGACCTGCAATGCCGTAAGCACCCAAAACTAAAACTGTTTGAGCCGCATGGTCGGACATAAGAATAAAAGGTTAGGTCTTGAAAAATCGCATAACAATGGCTCCGATAGCCTGTTTAACCAAATAATATAATCAATCCTCACATAATTCCCGTGGCAACGCAAAGGTGACATTCTCCTCGCATCTGCGATTCGCCAAGACTTCGTCCGTACCTAAACGTGATTCCCGCAGCCACCTAATAGTTGCCCGATCACTTATTGCACTAACACGTCCAGAGCCAAAGTGCCGGCAGCCACGCCAATGATTGTTTTCTCCTTCAGCGACTGTGCTTCGATATTCTCTGGACTGTCAGCAAGTTACCCACGTTTGGCTCACGATTGCTCCAGTATTTCGCAAACGGCCCGGCGCAGATCCTCAGGAACGAAAGGCTGCTCGATCACTGGGAACCACGCACGCTTTAAAAAATTCTGAGTCGGATAGCTTAGGGTATCTCCGGTGATGAATTACACGCGCTCGGTCAACTTCGGTTTACTGCGTTGCAACCTTTCATATATAGGCCGGGGCCATCCATAACCGGCATGATCAGATCGCCGATTACCAAATCAAACCGGCGCTCGGCCAGCCGTACCAAAGCCTGTTACCCATTAGCAGCTTCTTCGACCCCGTGACCGGCATTGTCTTCCACACGGGACCGAGTGCTAACAATCGGCAAGTTCACTACGAATACCGCACCACCGGCGGGTGGGCTCTCGACCGCGATCATCCTACCGTGAGCCTCGACGATGCCACGGCAGATGGCGAGACTGATGCCGGTGCCCGCACCCATAGGCTTAGTCGTAAAAAAAGGATCGAAAACGCAACTTCGCACACTCGCAGCAATACCAGGCCCGATATCGGCGACGGTTATCCGCAACTGATTGAGGGACTGATCAACGGCGGCGGACAGCTGCAATTCGCGCGGTCCATTCCACCGACCGTCACCTGTCTAGCGTTGGTGATGAGATGTTGAAGACCTGTGACGACTGGTCGGGATCGGCCATTGTCTTAGGAAGACTCGTTGGCAAGTATTTGCGGACGCGAACGCCTGCACTTTCAAGCCCGTAGGCAAGCAGAGGAGGATCGAGAGAGTGTCAACAATATTGTGTAACTGCCCGGATGATTATTTCAGTAGCATGCGGTCCTCAAAGAGGATAGCAAAGCGGTTCAGGGCCAGATATACGACCTTCAGTGCTGAGCGGTCGGTGGGAAACAGGCGCCGTTGGTTGGTCGCCTTACGAATGACACTGTTCAGCGATTCAATGGCATTGGTGGTATAGATCACCCGGCGAATCTCTTCGGGGTAATCGAACAAGGTGATGATATGTTCCCAATGGCGTAACCACAGGACGCTGATGGAGGGATACTGGTGATCCCAACGCTCGCTGAAGCGGTCCAGGGCTGTTCGTCCTCAACCACGGTGACGGCTCGGTAAATCCGCTTCAAATCCGCCGAGACCGCCCGCCGATCCTTGTAAGACACGTAGTTCAACGCATTGCGCATCAGATGACGATACACAGCTGGACCTGGGTGTGCAGATAGACATCTGGATCGCTTCGGGAAAGCCCGTTAAGCCATCGACGCAGGCGATGAAGATGTCCTTCAGGCCCCGGTTCTGCAGCTCGATTAATACCCACAGCCAGAATTTGGCCCCTTCGGTTTCGGCCAGCCACAGCCCCAGGACTTCTTTGCGTCCGGCGCGATTGACGCCCAGCGCGACGTGCACGGTTTTGTTGATCACCCGGTTATCCTGGCGAATTTTGACCACGATCCCGTCCAGGTAAACGATCGGATATAGGGCGTCCAGCGGGCGAGTTTGCCAGGCTTGCACGGTCTCCCACACCGCTTCGGTGACCTTGCTGATCAGACTGGGCGAGACTTCGGCGCCGTACAGTTCTCGGAAGGTGTCGGCAATATCGCGGGTGGTCATGCCCTTGGCGTAGAGGGTGAGAATCTGCTCGTCAAACTCCGTCAGCCGGGTCTGCTCTTTGCTGATGAGCTGCGGTTCAAACTCGCCCTGACGATCCCGCGGGGTTTGAATGGCCACTTTCCCCATCGCACGCTTGAGGGTCTTGCGCGAATGACCATTGCGACTGTTGCCACTGCCGTGACCGGCTGGGGCGTGTTTCGGGCACCCTAAATGCTCGTCCAGCTCTACGTTCAGGGCTTGTTCCACCGTCAACTTGAGCAATTGCCGGCTCAAGGCCGCAATGTCTTGCTCACTTTTGATGTTGCTTGGTCAATACGCCCGACAAGTTGGCTAAGGTCTTGTCGTCCACCGTAGCGGTGGTTCCAA